>CAZZCF010000116.1:0-13915 GCA_964652955.1 uncultured Leptospirales bacterium | reverse complement strand
TCAAATTCCGGCACATAGGGCTTGATATCCAGGACGGGAGTTCCATCAACGATATCCACATCCTTAATGTGAAGAGTATTCTCCTCGATGGAAACAAGACGCAGAATCGAGAGGCCGATTGAGTTGGGCCTGCCGGGGCCCCGCATTGCGAAGACACCGTGATGCTCATCATCCATAAAGGGCTTTACGAGTAAAGGGGACTTCTTTGACAAATGGAAGTGATAGAGCAGAATAATGTGAGAAAATTGCTCAAGATCTTTCAGCCCTTCGGCATATTGCGGAAATACTTCTACCCTGCCCTCAACACCCTCAGCACCCGGCGGCTGTATGGGGGTTCCCTCCGGATCCTTAAAGGGAGAATGAACGGTCCCGATTGGCGTGTAGGTAATATCACCCATAATTAAATTTCTCTGTGATCTCCGGCGCTCTTTGACAGATATGCGACGGGGAATACGATACGACTCTCCGCACCCCGTCAACTCCATCCAGAAAATATCCACAGAGCAAAATAATCAATAATAAAAGGCGGGTAAAGAGAAATATTCCCAGAACGGGGATATCTTCGGCACGGACATGTATCGACGATAATCTTCAATCGAGCCAATTCATTCTGTCAATAATTCCCGCAATCTCTTCGCGTTCTGCACCGCATAGCCGTGCAAGTCATTGTTGAAATAGACATAGACCCGCTCAGTCCCCTCCTGAAGGATCGAGATGATGCGCTCAGCGAAGCGAGAGAGCTCCTCATCGGAGTAGCTGGTATCATACCGGTTCCCGTGAAAGCGAAAGTAAGCGATTCTATCGGTGGCAACGGTATCGTCAGGCATCCCGAGACCGTTCACCGTGCAGAATGCCGCCCGTCCCCGGAGCAGCTCGTAGCCCTCATCGGTCCACCACGATGTATGCCGAAACTCAAAGGCGTGATCGTACCCCCGGTCGAGCATGCCGAGCAGTGCATCGATCCTCTGCATGCTGACCGCATCCCGATGAAAAGAGGGGGGGAGCTGAAAGAGAACGCATATCCCCTTCCGCCCGAACCGCTCCATCAGCGAATAGAGCTTCTCAAGGGATTCATCGATGCTGTCCGTTCGCCTGACATGGGTAATATACCGCGATGCCTTTATGGTGAAGAAAAAATCATCTGGCGTCTTCTCGATCCAGCCGGCAACGGTCTTTTCGGTGGGCGTTCGATAAAAGGTCATGTTTATCTCAACGGTCTTGAAGTGCTCCGCATAGAAGGGGAGCCATCGGTTCTGCGGAAGCTTCTCGGGATAGAACACTCCTTTCCAGTGCTTATAGCTCCAGCCGGATGTTCCGATGAGTAATGTTTTCATGATATATCAACGTAATTAATCATATATACACGCACCGCTCCCTGTCAAGAGCGTATTGACCGCTATCAGTTCACTGATTGCAGCATACGATTCAAGTGTCACATCCGTTCAACAGGACTTCGTTCTCATGTAATGTGACATAATGGTTTAGTGTGAGAACTATATTATTTTTTTACATTTCTTTCAATTTTTCTCCAACCCTCTTCATTATCTTTTGTAACTCTACTCTGAAATAATTTATTGAGGATTATCATGAAACTTCTAAAAAACATTTCAATCAAGATCAAAATAATCATCTCCGGATGTGTTATTATACTCTGTTTCGCCACCGGCATCTTCGGGTATCTCATCCCCCTTATGCAGGAAAGTGTTATAGAAAAGAAAAAGGAAAAGATAAAGGAGATAACCGACATTGCACTAAGCATCGTTAAAAAGAACTATGATGAATATCAGGAGGGCAATCTCTCACTCGAAGAGGCGCAATCGAAATCAATTTTCCTCATTAAAAATATGAGATATGGCCCCGAGAACAAGGACTATCTCTGGATAAACGATTTTCACCCGAATATGATCATGCACCCGTATCGAAGCGACCTCGATGGCACTGATATTTCCGACTTCAAAGATCCTAACGGGAAACTTCTCTTCGTAGAGTTCGTCAGAACCTGCTCGAGGCAGGAGAACGGCTATGTGGATTACATGTGGCAGTGGAAAGACGATAGCGAGAGGATTGTCCCGAAAATTTCGTATGTTACATCCTTCAATCCGTGGGGATGGATTATCGGCACCGGCATATATATTGAAGATGTGCTCGAGGAGTTTCAATCGGTGAAAATTAAGACAATGCTCCTCTTCTCATTGATAATTGCCGCGACCGCTATACTCATGTTCATTTCATCTCATGCGATTTCAAAATACATGACATCAGTAGGCTCCACCCTGAAAGATATCGCCGAGCAAGGCGGCGATCTCACCTATCAGTTGAAAGTGGAATCGAGAGATGAGATTGGAAAATTCTCAAGTAACTTCAACAAGTTCATCCTGAGAATACGAGAGGTCATACAGGAGGTGAAAAAGGTCTCATCACAGCTTTCAGATTCATCGAAGAGCCTCCTCGGGACCTCAATCACCTTCGCCGATAACGCGCAAAACCAGGCGACGTACGTCGAAGAGATTACCGCAACAACAGAACAGATATCAGCGGGAATGGACAGTGTTTTTAACGCAATCGATGAACAGTATCAGAAGATCACCTTTCTGAGAGATCACATCGAGCTCCTCACCGGCATTATTAACAACCTGGGAACAGAGATCAGGAAATCGACAAATACGATGGAACATATCACCGCTCATGCTCGGACAGGCGAGGAGGCCCTCAGGGAAATGAATACCAGCATCGCAAAAATAAACGACAGCTCAACGGTAATGAGAAATGTCTTTACAATTATTAATGATATTTCCGATCAGGTTCACCTCCTCTCGCTCAACGCATCAATCGAAGCGGCTCGTGCAGGCACTGCGGGGCGAGGATTTGCCGTTGTCGCGCAGGAGATATCGAAGCTCTCCGATCAGACGGCAAAGAGTATCAGGGAAATCGACAATCTGATCAAAGCAAACAATGCGGAGATTGTCAAAGGGATCGCGATAAGCAATACAACCGTCGATACCATGACGAACATCATCTCGAGCATCGACGAGATAAGCCTCATGATGAATGCAATATTTTCGTCCATAGAGGATCAGCTGAACGCCAGCTCTCTTGTCACGCAGCAGGCCGAATCGGTCAAACGGATATCGGATGAGATCAGCAGAACCACCGAAGAACAGCGAATCGCGGTGAGCGAGATATCAAAGTCTATTACCGGTATCAACGATCTCGCTCAGCAGTATGCCGCGGGAGCTGTAAACATGTCCAGTGACTCGAAGAATATCACCCAGGTTATTACCATTCTCATGCAGAATGTTAATTTTTTCAAGGTGTAGCGATTATCGATGGACAGGGAATACAGCCATGAATAGACTACCTTGACATCAATCTCCCTTTGCAAACAGGGAGGGCGGAGATCTCAATCAACATCGACCCATCTTCTTGTAATGTCATGCTATCAGAAAAGGGCCTGCAGCGGAGAATCAAACGGCACATAAATGCACAGAAGCAGTGCTTCTACGCTATCGTGCATCCCGGCTTCGAGCAAACCGCCCGGAGAGAGCTGGAAACAATCGGCATCAGCGATATTGAAAGCATCATCACGGGGGGAATTGAATTCTCCGGGAAGCTCGATGACTGCTATCGGGTGAATCTCTGCGCACACACGATCTCCCGGCTCCTCATGCGGCTCTTCCGCTTCAGAACTACCCGGCTTGAAACGTTCAGAAGGCGGATTCGCAACTTCCCCTGGGAGCTTTATCTCTCAACAACCTCACCCGTGAGCTTTTCCATCAGCTGCCACCGCTCGCGTCTCCATCACACCAGCCGTCTGGAAGGCGAGGCCTTCGCAGGTATCGGTGAGAGGATCGAGAAGCTCGGCATGCAGATCGATTTATACCACGGAGATGAAAAGTTCCGAAACGCACAGGTGATATTCGTGAGATTCGACGGAGACCGCTGCCAGATAAGCCTCGACACGAGCGGTGAGCTCCTCTACCACCGCGGCTATTCTGCCGATTATCAGAAACTCATTGCAGAAGCGCCCCTCCGTGAAACGATCGCCGCATCGATTCTCCTCGAAGCACAACTTCATCAGTATGATATGCTCATTGATCCGATGTGCGGCTCGGGGACCTTCTGCATTGAAGCGGGAGCGCTCTTCTCGCGGAGACTTCCCGGCATCGAGCGGGACTTTGCCTTCCGGCAGTGGCCTGCCTTTCGCGAAAGGGCTTTCAACTATTTGAAAAAAAGTCTTTCCGGCACAACAGGACTCCCATCGGCAGCTCTTGGGAAGAAAATTATCTGTTCAGACAGAGATCAGAGAGCGGTTTCACTGGCGAGAGAGAACATCAAGCGAGCCGCGCCCGGAATGAGTATTGAAATCCAGAGGAGAGATTTTTTTGAAGAAAAGATCCCGATTCCTCACGATAAAAAAGCGCTCATTGTCATGAATCCCTCTTACGGGACGCGGCTCCCGCTGCCGGACCTGAAACGGCATTACCGAAAAATAGGAACTACTATAAGAGACTTTTACCACAAGTGCGGCTATGCCATCATTGTTCCGGGTATTGAACCGGAAAAGGCCCTCTCGCTCCCCTCTCACAGGAAAATAGCCTTCTCTCACGGGGGCATCGGTGTGGCGGTTCTGATCAGGGAGGGATTTTAAATTTTTCTTGCTCTTTTTTTTACACGCTGCATACTGGATCGATTCCAGACGAAGTACTTGCGGGGGTTCTCAGAACTATCAATATGAAATCCCTGCTATTTGCGGTTTTATCCTTTAAACGCTGGTAGAGGTGACATCGTGTCGCCGTTTGCGTGAACGAAGAAACACACTGTACCATGAAAATCGATATGCCTGTTATCACGAGGAGGAACCATGAAAGCGCTCAAAGCAGCCGGGTATACCGTCGGTGCCATTATTCTCCTTCCCCTGATAACCATTTCCCTGTTATTGATCTACTGGGAGGTACGAACGCCACCGGCCTTTGAAACGGATCCGATTCTCACGCTTGAGACCTGGACGGCAGTGCCACCGGGAAGTACCATTACAACACAGCATAATTCAAACACCGATCTGGTCTTTTACAAAGGCTTCTTTTACCTCATCCACGCCCGGACCAAATGGCATCTCATTGATAAAAAGGGATCGCTGGTTCTTCACCGTTCAGCGGATTGCAGAACATGGGAGGAGATAACACGAATACACGTTCCGGATGTCGATGTCAGGGATCCGAAATTCGCCGTCATCAGGGGAAAGCTCTTTCTCTACTTCCTTCTCAATCTCAGGTTCGATCCCCTGCCCCACACCACTTACTGGACGGTGAGCGATGACGGCATGCACTGGCAGCAGCCGCAGGAGATGGATACGGTGACCGTTCTCCATAAGGAAGGGGGCAGAACAGTGCGGGTTACCCGCGGCGGCATAAGCTTCTGGCGGGCAAAGAGCAGAGACAATAAGACCTGGTATATGCTCGCCTTCGGGATAAAACCGCAGTACGGGAAAAGCGTCACCTTTCTCATCAGATCCACCGACGGCATTCACTGGCAGGAGGTTGCCGATGTGTACACCGAACACGAAACCGCCGAGCCGGAGCACGAGTTTCTTCCCGACGGGAGCATGATCGCAACATTGCGATGCGAGCATATGGGAACGCCGGGCAGCCAGTTCGGAAATCCCACGGCGAATACCATTATCGCCCAGGCATCGCCTCCCTATACCCGGTGGAGCTGCGCGCACAGCTTTATTACCCGCCTTGACGGAGAAACCCTCTTTGCCATCGGGGATCGGGTTTTTGCCGTGGGGAGAAATCACCTCGGACCGAGAAAGGATATGGGCACTGTTCTCGGCAGAAAGAGAACATCCTTCTACGAGGTGAAGTCGGATCGGCTCGTTCATCTCTTCGACCTGCCCAGCAACGGCGATACGGCCTATACCGGCGTGGTCAGGCGGGGCGATGATATCTATGTAAGCTATTACACCAGCCCCATTCACAAAGATTATCCCTGGCTTCTGGGTGTCTGCTTCTTCCCGAAAACCGAGATACGGATAGCGAAGCTCAGCGCGGAAGGGCTGCTGAAATACGCTGACAGTAAATCAGGGGAGAAGGAATAATAAAAAACAGCACGCTCATGGAGGGTCACAGATGAACGCGCAATTCAAGGATTGGATACTCTTTCTGTTAAAAGTGGCATTCTCACTTCTCACAGGCTTCCTGGTCGCCTTTCCGCTGATTGCCTTTGGCCGACATTTTTTCATATGAGAACCGGATGCTCCAGAGGAGGCATTATGGAATTCGAAAAGCGTACATTCTGGAAGGTGATTAAAATATCTTACTGGGTGCTGGTATTTGCCGTGGCGCTTATCGGATACTACTTCATCTTCACCGAGCTCCTGTGATGACGGTGCGTATACCGAAGGTGATCACCCCTTATCTATTCAAAATTGCATTCTCCGCAACAAAACAAACGCGATACCTGTTCGGGCAGGTGCAAATCTGATACCACTAGTGCTTTCCATCACTCCTCTTCTCTGGGCTCCTTCGGAAACAGCCCGCGCAGCGTGCCGTCACGCACCCACCGAAAGGCAAAGTACAGTATCCAGAGTGAGATGCCAAAGGAGAGAATATTCTTGAAGAGGATGATATATTCGAATGACTCAATCTTAAAGCAGTCCACGGCAAAGGAGTAGTAAAATATCAGTACTCTTCTCAGCAAAAATTCCAGTATGAGTATCGACAGGGGCACGACAAAAAGCGCCGTGAGAATTCTGTTGATCAATCCCTCCTTTTTGACAGCCTTCATCTGTTGCTCCCTTCAAAGAAAATCCGCAGAATAGCGCCGGACGTGTTTCCGAAGGCGCAGAAGCCTTCAATCCGTCATCGTCTCCGCAGGGTGGAAACTTCAGCGTAAAAGTGGTACCCACAGTGACCTCGCTCCTTACCTCGATGGTGCCACCATAATCCCCGACAATGCCATAGCTTATGCTCGTACCCGGCCCTGTTCCTTTGTCAGCCTCTTCGGTGATAAAAAATGAGCTCAAAGATGCATTCCCCTCCCGTAAAAACAGATGGCTGTATATCAGTTACGCTCACGCGCAGAGGCGATAAGAATTACCGCGAGATGCTTGTCGGAAATAATCATCAGGATTACCGTCATATTCCCGCAAGCACGGCGATACACCTATATCTCTCTTCTATATTGAAATTGAAATAAAAAAAAGAAAAAAACATAAAAACATCATCACCGCTCATACTCCGTGAAGCCTCTCATTGAGAGAAATCCGATAAGCATGGCAAAGAGGAGGATGATAAAAAGATATCGATGATCGAAGGCAAGCATGACACCGCCGAGCAATCCTCCCACTCCGGATCCGATGAACTGGCACGAGTTGAAGGTGCTCAGAATTATCCCCTTAAGGTGAAGGTTCGGATGGCGGGACACCGCTGCGGGGAGAATCGGCTGGAGGATGCAGAATCCCGAATAGAAGAATATGAAAGATAAAATATATCCGGAGAGCTGATCAAGCAGAATCGGTATCGCCAGTCCGGCAAGGAGGAGCACAAAGGCGATTCGCGATATGGAGACCGCCCCGTGGACATCAGCTTTCTGTGTGATGAAATACATACAACTCGTCCCGATAAGAGCCATGGGCACATAAATCTTCCACATATCGGTTATAGCCATCTCCCGATGGATAAGGAGCGGCATCATGAAGAATACACCATTCAACGAGAGATTGACCACAAAACCGGTGAGATTTAACCGCAGGAGATCGCGGTTTTTGAGAATTCTGATGATCTGTCCCTTCTCCATTCGAATGGAACGCTCATGTTTGACGTCACGGCTTTTCATGCTCACCGCAATGTAGACAACTGAGAAAAAGATCATCCCCGCGCACAGATAGAAGAGAACCGGAATGCCGCTCCTGCCGGCGATAAGGGGGCTCATGGTGAAGCCGAGAATAACCGAAGTCCCCATGGCCATTCCCACGTAGGAGAGGGCGGTATTCCTCCTGCTAATGTCGATGCCATCGGTAAGCCACGCCATGGTAACGCCGGTCACCGCACCGGCACCGGCGATGAATCTCCCCGCGATGAGATGGTACACGTTCTCAGAAGCCCCGCAGAGAAGAGAGCCGATGAGATAGAGCGACAGGCCCAGGAGGGTCGTCTTCTTCCTCCCCCATCTATCGCTCAGACCGCCCAAGGGTATCTGAAAGAGGGTCTGCGTCAGGCCAAAGATGCCAACCGCGATACCCGCAAGGGTTGCTGTTGTCCCGGGGATACTGGTGGCATATATTGAAAAAACCGGTATTATGAATGATACCCCCATCATCCGCATACCAAGAACCAGGCTGATCCCTGCTATTAATTTTTTTTCGCTGCCGGTGAAGGTGCTTCTCATCTCAAGATCACGCTGTACCAATAGTGCGCTGTTGTCCCGGATACTTTCGATACAACAGGGGCATCGGTTTCCCGGAAACAACCGAACCCCTGTCCGGTCACCATAGATTTCCGGAGTATCGAATTCAAGAAGAAAAAAAGCCACGAGGATGACAGGTCAGCATTATGCACGCGAGACACCCCCATCGCGTTACCGGTGAAGAAAAAAAACTTGTTTTTTCTGCCTGAAAATTCAAAGTGCCATAGGTATTCACATAACAGGCGTGAATACCGTCAGGCTTCTCCGTTCCGGGCGGAGAGTGCTGTTTTCCATTTTTCCCTTGATGTGTGCAATAATAACAGCTATATTAATATAATCCGTGTATAATTATATTTTTTACAGGGGCATATTTCTAACTAAACAGCGGGAGGTATTAGATGTCAGAAACAACACTTAAAGAGATTTATCCGGTACCGGAGATATTCAGGAAAAAAGCATATATCAAGAGCCGTGAAGAATATGATAAATTATGGAAAGAGTCCATTGCCGATCGTGAAGGCTTCTGGGGAAAGATCGCAGAGGAGCACGTCACCTGGTTCAAAAAGTGGAAAAAGGTATACGACTCGCAGTACGGCACCACCGCAAAGAACCTTCGGGTTCGATGGTTTACCGGCGCAAAGCTCAACGTCTCGTATAACTGTATTGACCGGCATCTGGAGAAACGGGGTGATCAGGCTGCCATAATATGGGAAGGCAATGAACCCGGCGAGGAGAAGATTTTCACCTATCGCGATCTCCACGAGCAGGTCGGCAAGTTTGCCAACGTGCTCAAAAAGAATGGCATCAAGAAGGGTGACCGCGTCACCTTCTACCTCCCGATGATTCCCGAGCTTGCCATCGGGATTCTGGCCTGTACGCGAATCGGCGCCATCCACTCGGTGGTCTTCGGAGGCTTCTCGGCGGATGCGCTGCGCGACCGGATTCAGGACTGCGGAAGCACCTGCGTGGTGACCTGCGATGGAACCTACCGGGGTGCCAAGGCCATCCCGCAGAAGGCAAATTCCGATAAGGCTATCGCCGAATCACCCGATGTAAAGCTGCAGATTGTCGTGAAGCGGGTGGGCGACCGCATCACCTGCGACTGGAACGATAAAATCGACAAGTGGTACGAAGACGAGATGGCTTCGGTCGATGCGAGCTGCGAACCGGAGCATATGGACGCCGAGGATCCTCTCTTCATCCTGTACACCTCCGGCTCAACGGGAAAGCCAAAGGGGGTGATGCATACAACGGGTGGCTATCTCACCTATGTCGCCTATACCCATAAGATTGTTTTCGACTATCACGATGGCGATGTTTTCTGGTGCACCGCCGATATCGGATGGGTAACCGGCCACTCCTATATCGTCTACGGCCCCCTCTGCAACGGGGCGACAACAATTATGTTTGAGGGTGTTCCGAGCTATCCCGACTTCAGCCGCTTCTGGTCCATCGTCGAGAAGTACAAGGTGAACATCTTCTACACCGCGCCGACCGCTATCCGGGCCATCGCCAAGGAGGGAGATGAGTGGGTCGACAAGCACGATATCTCAACAATACAGATTCTCGGAACGGTAGGGGAACCGATTAATCCGGAGGCGTGGAACTGGTACTACAACAAAATAGGCAGAGGAGAGTGCCCCATCGTCGACACCTGGTGGCAGACTGAAACCGGCGGCATTCTCATCACGCCCATACCCGGCGCCATTGACATCAAGCCCGGCCTGGCAACGGTGCCCTTCTTCGGCGTCGAGCCGGTGATCGTCGACGACGAGGGGAATGAGCTCGAGGGTGTCTGCGAGGGAAATCTCTGCATCAAGGCATCGTGGCCGGGACAGATGAGGGGGGTATACGGCGATCCCGAGCGATTTTTCAACACCTACTTCGTTCAGTTCCCCGGCAAATATTTCACCGGTGACGGCAGCCGGCGAGATAAGGACGGCTATTATCAGATTACCGGTCGAGTTGACGACGTCATCAACGTCTCGGGGCACCGGATGGGAACTGCCGAGGTTGAATCGGCTCTCGTCTCGCATCCCGATGTCGCCGAGGCAGCGGTTGTTGGCTACCCGCACAAGATGAAGGGGCAGTCAATCTACGCATTCGTCACCCTGAATACCGGTGTCGAGAAAACCGAGGACCTGAAAAAAGAGCTGGTGCAGCACGTCCGCAAGGAGATCGGGCCAATCGCAACGCCCGAAATCATTCAGTGGGCGGATTCGCTCCCGAAGACCCGCTCGGGCAAGATCATGCGGCGCATACTGAAGAAAATCGCTGCTGGCGACTTCAATAAGGCGAACCTGGGGGACACTTCGACACTGGCGGATCCTACCGTGGTCGATACGCTCATCACTGGCGCAAAATCAGTGCAGGAGTAGGATCGTTTTCGGGGCTTATAAGAAACGAACTCACGGTAAGACAGTATTATTGTTAAATTCAAAAGAAATTCACTCGACCCGGGCTTATTGGCTAAAAAATTATACCATTATAAAGTGGCCCTTGCGTGCAATCATCGCAAGGATGCAGAGAGTCGAATTGTCATTACGAGGAGGTCGGTTCCTGCACATCCGTGTGCCCACCGGGCAGCGCGCTTATCAGACATCCTGTCTGCGCGCTGCATTGAAACGTCCGTGTTTGGCACAGTTCCGACCTCGTGTCGGTCGCGCAGCGACGAAATAATATTTGTCCATTTGACGTTCATTCACCATGAGCAGAGATTGCTTCGCTGCCTGCCTGACGGTAGGCAGCGAAGCAATGACATGCTGTTCGTCAATGCCCCTGATGTGGATGTGATTATCATTTTTTATCACTTTATGCTTATTGGATTGAGCAGCATCAACATATGCGCAATCGAGGTATTAAAAAAAATTGTATTGACTCCCCGCTCTCCGATATTATAAATAATATATATCCCAAGGACAGGTTTATAAAGAATTCTGAAAATATCACCAGCAGTTGAATTGAGCTTTGCTTTATTGTATATTTGAGGTGCGGCGGTACTTTACAAACAAAGATACATAGAAAAATCCGGATGCCCTATTATATTCCGTAACAATATATTTACCTGATAACGATAAGCAGAATTTTTCTCAGGGATATTCTGAAGATTTTATTTTATGAGGGGACCGTTCGCCTAAATACACACCTTCCCCTGGATTGCGTGATAAAACTTCCCCCTCAAAGGAGGTTGTCACCATGGCCCCTGTCTCCAGCCGACCAGATGACCACCGCGAATCGGAGCGCCGAACCGCCACAGTGATGTTCACCGACATCTCCGGCTTCACCGCCATGAGCGAGAAGATGGACCCCGAGGAAATAACGGCACTAATGAACCGCTGCTTCACCCGCCTCGAAGAGAAGATACGGATGCACGGCGGCACCATCGACAAGTACATCGGTGACTGCATCATGGCCCTTTTCGGGGTTCCCGCCGCCATCGAGAACGCGCCGCATCAGGCGGTCAGCGCCGCCATGGCGGTCAGGGAGTGCCTGAAGGAGTTCAACCGGGAGCGGAATCTCGCCATACCCCTTGACGTGCACATCGGGATCAACTCCGGGATGGTGCTGGCGGGAGCGGTGGGCGGCGCGGAGAAGCGGGAATACACCGTCATGGGCGACACGGTGAACATCGCCTCGCGGCTGGAGGACGCCTCCGGGACGGGGCAGATACTGGTGGGGGAGGAGACCTGGCGGCTGACCCGCGATTCCTTCGAGTACCGCGAGCTCAGGCCCCTCTCGCTGAAGGGGAAGGCCGAGCCGGTTCCGGCCTACGAGCTGGTGGCGGAGAAGAAATCATCGCGGGCAGGAGCGCGGGAGAGAAAAGCCCTTTCCACGGGTATTGCGGGCCGGATGATACAGTCCGAGCTGGTGGGGCGCGAGAAGGAGATGAACCTCCTCCTCTTACAGGTTATGAAGCTCATCAACGGAGCGGGGGGGATAGTCTGCATCACCGGCGAGGCGGGCATCGGGAAGTCGCGCCTCATGGCGGAGCTGAAGGAACGGGAGCCCCTGAAGCAGGTGACCCTCCTCGAGGGGCGGGCCATCTCCATGGGGCGGAACCTGAGCTTTCATCCCCTGATTGACCTGCTCAAGGGCTGGGCGGGCATCGAAGAGGATGACAGCGAGGCCGAGATCTTCGAGAAGTTCAGCAAGGCCGTGGCAGGCATTCATCCCGAAGAGGCCGCGGAGATCATCCCCTTCGTGGGCATCATGATGGGGATAAAGCTCACGGGGCAGTATGCCGAGCGCGTCATGGGGATCGAGGGAGAGGCGCTGGAGAAGCTGATCTTCAAGAACATCCGGGAGCTCCTGATAAAGGGGGCGGAGCGCCGCCCGCTCATCCTGTACATTGAAGACCTGCACTGGTCCGACAACAGCTCAATCGATCTTCTCTCATCCCTTTTCAGGCTCGCCGCACATCACCGGATACTCTTCCTTCTGGCGCTCCGTCCCGGATACGAAGAGACGGGCGAGCGGATTCTGCAAAACGCCCGCGAAGAGCATGGGAGCCTGACTTCCGAGATAGAACTCGAACCCCTGGAAGCCGAGGAGAGCGGCAGGCTCATCGGGAACCTCCTCTCGATAAAGGGACTGCCCCATTCGCTCCTGGAGGACATCATCATCCGCTCCGGCGGAAATCCCTTCTTCATCGAGGAGGTGGTGCGCTCCCTCATCGACGAGGGAGCGGTGGAGCTGAAGAACGGCTCCTTCGAGGTGACGGAGAAGATAGCGGGGGTTCACATCCCCGCGACCATAAACGAGGTGCTCATGGCGCGCATTGACCGGCTCGACGGCGAGACGCGGGAGCTGGTGAAGACCGCCTCGGTTATAGGAAGAAGCTTCTTTTATAAAATACTCTTTCAGGTGGCGGAGAGCATTCAGGACATCGACTCGCGGCTGGACTATCTCAAGGAGATTCAGCTCATCCGGGACAGGCGGCGCATGGACGAGCTGGAGTATCTCTTCAAGCACGCCCTGGCGCAGGAGACGGCCTACGAGTCGCTCCTCATACAGAAGCGAAAGGAGATACACCTGAATGTAGCACAGGCCATCGAGGGGGTTTTTGCCGAGCGGCTTCACGAGTTCTACGGCATGCTGGCCTATCACTACCTGCAGGCGGAGGATTTTGACCGAACAGAAGAGTATATGATTAAGGCGGGAGAGGAGGCGATGAAATCGTCAGCCAGCAGCGAGGCGTTGAGCTTCTACACTGAAGCGCTGAAGCTCTATCTCGCAAAACTGGGAGCAAATGCTGACAGGAAAAAAAAGGCAATGCTCGAAAAATCCATCGCCATGGCTTATTATAATAAAGGCTATTATTTACAGGCAATTGAGTATTTAGATAGGGTTTGCGCTTTCTATGGACTAAGCAGAATGAGAAATAAAATGTTATTAAGAATTGTAATTCCAATGCGGCTACTGCAGTTAATGGTAACATTGTACTTGCCATTCTTACAAACTGAAAAAAAATTCTCATCAGATGATATAGAAAAAATCTCACTAACAATTA
>CAZZCF010000115.1:0-13956 GCA_964652955.1 uncultured Leptospirales bacterium | reverse complement strand
AACAGTTGAAGGATGTCGTGGGGCACATTCACAATACGATATACTTTCCCGACATTTTCTACAACCTTCTTCGCTTCAATCAGCAGACTCATACCCGTTGAATCGATATAGGTTACCCCTTTGAGATCGATGCTGAGATTTCTCGGCTGCTTGATAATGCCGTCTATCACCGTTTTTCTCATATCTTGAATGCTGAAAAGCTCAATATCACCCTCCAGCTCGAGCACGATGGTATCATTCAAGCGGTTAATTGAGTAACCCACAGCAGAAACCATTTCCCGTGCCGGTTGTGCTCTTGCCGATAATGTGATGTACGCTCAGAAGGCTATCCGACACGGGTTGTGATATTTCCGTATTGTCCACCGCTGCCGGCGTATATCGGTGATGAGCTGAATCCATCTTTGCGGTTATCGATTTTCTCATATGATCATCTTTTCACGTTCGACTGATTTCTGATTATTGAAAATGAGATACAGAAGAGCAATGATAATAATGACTATCAGTGTTGTGATGAGCACGACCCGTCGTTTTTCGGAGCCCGGGAGGAGTTTAAAGTTTTGAATGCTATATCTAATGTCGTACAGGCGGTTGATAATTCGAGGTACGATCTCCCTCCCTTTAATTGATTTGCACCGGTTTGCGAACTTTCTGATGAGCTTCTGGGCCGGATGTTTCACTTCCCTTTCTTTTGCTCTCAAGTCGAATTCGGCGCCTTTATAGAGCGAGGGATCGTCAGGATCGACAATGAAGACATTACCGCATGAACAGGTCACGCGGATTTTTCCCCTGTTGATGGGGAATCGCAGTTTCGTCCCACAGGCGGGGCATGGCTTGATCAGATACATCTCTCTGTTTATATCAACTCTTTTGCTTGATGCATCATTTCCGGAATCTCGGCGTAGAAGGTTTCCAGATCCTGGTCGGTGAGCTTAATTGTGGTTATGGCAGCATCGTTCAATTCGTGATAGAGGCCGTCGCTTCCGATACCGATTCCGGCCATGAGACAGATGGTATTGGCTATATGTACAATCGACGTGTACGGTTTGAACTCACCGGGTGCTCTATCGGGTTGATGGTGAAACTGAACGATTGCCTTCAGCACCTCGGGGAATTTCCATTTCGCGAGAACCCGTTCGCCAATCTCCTGATGATCATATCCCATAATTTCTTTTTCTGCCTGCTGAAAGGGGATACCGTTCTTTCTGACGGTGTCCAGGATATCTTTATAGGTATTCTGGACGTAGATGGCGAGAACGGTCTTCCCGATATCGTGTATGATGCCTCCGGTGAAAACGATATCGGCGATGTCCTTTCTGTTCTTTTGTTGCGCTATCTTTTTTGACAGGATTCCCACCGCGAGGCCGTGTCTCCACAGTTCCCCCTTTGCGAGGTCGTAGCCGATAATTGTTTTGTTCAGTATTGCCTTGGTCGCCGCAACGACCACGACATCCTTGACCTCTTTCAATCCGAGGGTAACGAGCGCTCTGTCAATTGAGGTGATCTCTTTTCCCTTGCTGAAGTATGCGGAGTTGCAGAGCTTGAGGATATTCGTGGTTATTGCCTGGTCCTTCGCTATCTCCTCGGCAACCTGCTTGAAGGAAACGTCGGGATCGGTCGCCATGGTTAGCACCTTGCTGGCAACGTCCGGGATGGATGGAAGCTGATCGAGATTGCTGATTATTGATTCAATTCTCTGTTTGATATGGGCATGCATGGAAATCTCCACTGCGACATTACACTTTGTAGTATATTCTTTCTTCTCCTGCGGCTTTTATCTTGAGCCGTCCGTCTTCGAGAAAAAAATCAATCACCCTTCCGACATTACCGCCCGTATCTTCCTCCAGGAGGGGGATGCCCTCCTGTTCAAGAATTTTTTTCGTTTCGCTGATGTTGCGTTCACCGATCTGTCCCAGAGAATGGCTGCCCTGAAATCTGAACATGGTGGCACCACCGGCTATCTTCGCCGACATAAACTCCTTCCTGCATCCCTGCTGCAGGAGTTGCTTCACCAGAAGCGGTATGGCAGTATCGGCGTATTTTTCCGGTATTCCCTTCCCCAGCTGATTCGGAAGGAGTATGTGGGCCAGCCCTCCCATCTTTTTGTTCCGCTCATAGATGCAGATTCCGATACAGCTTCCCAGAATAGTTCTGAGAACCGCCGGGTTTGAAGAAACACCTATCTGCGCAACTCCAATGGATATAAGTTCGCTCATGTCCCTTTCTCTGATAGTGCTGCTATAAAATAATTTCCTCTTACCGTGTTGCCTTTCTCTCGTACACCTCATGGCATGCGGGGAGGTGTACGATGTATGCGACAATACAGATCTGTTGATCGATGATGAGTATACTCAACCGGAGGAATATGTCTATTACATTTTTGTGAAATGTTCGCTATTTTCATCCGATTGTGATGAAGTTTATACATGAAGGACCGGTGCTCGCTTTATGGAGTGTGCAGATGCGTTTTGTTGCAGTGCAATACATCGAGGTGTGCCGCTGTTGAGTCTATTTTTCCCAGATGGCATCGGTTATCTGATAGAGATGGGATAACCGCTCTTCCACGTTTCTTCTCAGTGCTTCAAAGGATGATTGATCGAGATCGGGGGGGACGTAAATCTCGCGATCAAAGCGAATAATGATTCTCGAAAACAGCTTTGGAATCATAAATCGATCCCAACTGTTGAAAATCCATTTCCTCTCAGGTGAGATGATGGCAGGGAGAATGGGCATGCCGGAATGCTGGGCGAGCTTTATGAGGCCCGGTTTTATCTGCATGGCCGGTCCCCGGGGACCGTCGACGATATGGCCGACAGGGATACCCTGCTTGAGAAACCGTTCGAGATCTTCGAATGCCTCCCTGCCGCCCTTCGAGGACGAGCCCCGCGCAGTGTGCACTCCCATTTTCTCAACTATACGAGATCCGAAATCCCCGTCTTTGCTTTTGCTCACCATGATGGCGAGGGGATACCGCTTCGGGAAAAAGCCGAAACCTGAGAAAAATCGCTGATGCCATGAGCAGTAGATGGGCACCTCGCCGCGTTCGTATATCGCCTTTTCAATCTCTTCGTTTATTACGCGAATGCGATAGGTTGCCGAGAGCGCCTTGATAAAAAAGAGCCCCAGAGAGGGGAGGATGTTTCTGTAGATAAATCGCTTCATAGCTGTGTTTTCCCATTCTGCATGTCAAATCCTTTTCCACGTGCGTGTTCCCGCATCAGAGGCAGCACTCCCCCGCCGTGAGATAGGTGAGCACATAATCGCTGACCGCCTCTTCGAGGCTGCTGAACTGATGAGAACAACCGGCAGCGTGCAGCTTTGCCATTTCTGCTTCGGTGAAGTACTGATACTGTTTTTTGAGATGGCCGGGCATCTCGCTGTATTCAATGGAGGGGTCTCTTCCGAGCGCACGGTACAGCGAGGTGACGAGATCATTCCATGTGCGTGCTCTTCCCGTGCCGACATTATAAATGCCCCCGATATCGGGATGCTGAAGGAACCACCACAGAATCTCAACACAGTCCTTGACATAGATGAAGTCTCTCATCTGCTCTCCATCACGATACTCCTCGCGATATGACTTGAACAGCTTCACCCCCCCGCTTTTCTGTATCTGTTGAAAGGCCTGATACACCATGCTCGCCATGGGTCCCTTGTGATATTCGTTGGGACCGAAGACATTGAAGAACTTGACGCCGACCATCCGATCGATGAGCCCGTTCCGATATGCCCACAGGTCGAAGAGGTGTTTTGAGTAAGCATACCGATTGAGCGGGTGAAGTGTTTCGAGCCGGGAGTGATCATCGGAGAATCCCTGTTCACCGGTTCCGTAGGTTGCGGCGCTGCTTGCATAGATGAAGGGAATCCCCCTGTCGAGCGACCACTCGGCGAGCCTTCGGCTGTAGCGATAGTTGTTTTCGATAAGGTAATCAGCATCCTCTTCGGTCGTGGAGGTGCAGGCGCCCATATGCACCACGGCCCGGGCACTGAGCTGACTGCCGTTCAACATGTCGAGGAAAGCATCTTTGTGAATGTAATCGGTGAATTTCCTGCTGACGAGGTTTTTCCACTTCTCGCTTGTATTCAGCCGATCGACGATGAGGATATCATCGATGCCCTCATTATTCAGTTTCCAGATAAAGGCACTGCCGATGAATCCCGCTCCACCGGTCACAATAATCACCGTACGCCTCCTCGCGAGTGTGTGTTCATGATTATCATTGCATTTCAGAAGAATTGATATCTCGTATGGAATGGCACTGTAACAGCAATCAGTTTTATTTCAAGAAATTTATTGGGAGACACGCGGTTGTGTCCGAGCTTGAGAAATCAAGCCCCGGCAATAAAAGCGGCCATTTCCCGTTTCTCCCTCGTTTTCGTGAAAGGGGCACGGTACGACGACGCTTCTGAAAACGTGAAATTATCGAATCAAAGGTGAGATGAGGAATTTGCTCTGATGCTCAACCTTCACCTTGCTCCAGGGGGATCATCGCTGAAGAGTTTTGCGGTCATGATTGTGAAAGGAGTGGGGTACAGAATTGCAGAGGAAAACTGCATCGTAATCGGAAATCTGTTGCCATTCTGGAGAATGTGCTTACAATTGTTATAATTTTAATTGACGATTGAGCGCGGTCTTTATATCTATGTGTGAGTGAGCACTTACTCATACCATTGAGATATTTCAGGGTGATAGTATGAAATTCGCAGGCTTATGTATTGGTGTTCCCAAAGAGATTATGGTTGGCGAGAACCGGGTGGCGGCAACTCCTGAAACGGTCAAGAAGCTTACCGCCGATGGGGCACGGGTCGTCATCGAGGAGGGGGCGGGGCTCGGCGCCTTCTTCGAGGATGAGGAGTACAAGGTCGCCGGGGCGGTGATTGAACCGGACGTTCGGAAGATCTATCGTGACGCGGACATCATTATGAAGGTGAAGGAGCCGATGTTGAATCAATCGCTGTCCGTGCACGAGGTGGATATGATGCGGGAGGGGCAGGTCCTCGTGACGTTCCTCCATCCGGCAAACCCGATCAATCATCAGATGGTGCAGGACATTGCCGGGAAGGGAATTATCAGCCTCTCCCTTGACAGCATTCCGCGGATTTCCCGGGCTCAATCGATGGATGCCCTCACCTCCATGAGCACCGTGGCGGGGTACAAGGCCGTCATATCGGCGAGCACCATGCTCCCGAAGTTCATTCCCATGGTGGGTACTGCCGTCGGCATGATACAGCCTGCGAAGGTTTTTGTCGTGGGAACCGGTGTTGCGGGTCTTCAGGCCCTGGCCACGGCGAAGCGGCTTGGTGCCGTGACGTTCGCCGCCGATGTGCGGCCTGAAGCGGTGGAGCAGGCGAAAAGCCTGGGGGCAAAGATAATCGATACCCGCATTTCCCCCGAGGATGCGCTGGGTGAAGGCGGATACGCCAGGCATCTCCCGAATGATCTTATCAAAAAGGAACAGGATGCTTTCACCGACATCATACGGGAGGTTGATGTGGTGATACTCTCGGCGCTGGTGCCGGGCAGGCTCGCTCCGATACTCCTCACCGAGCAGATGGTTAAGAGCATGCAGCACGGCTCCATCATCGAAGACATCTCCATTGATCAGGGTGGCAACTGTGAACTGACGGTGTCGGGAAAGGTGGTGAAGCGCTACGATGTGACCATCAACGGCACCAAGAATATTCCGGGCTCGGTTCCGGTGACGGCGACGCACATGTTTGCGAAGAACATCATGAATTTCGTATCGATACTGGTCAAGGATGGAAAGGTGAACATCGATCTGGATGATGAGATAATCCGCTCTGCACTGGTGACCCATGAAGGAAAGCTGGTGCACGAGGGGACCCTGGAAGCAATTCGGGAAGTTGCTGGAGGTTGATGAAGATGGATCTGTGGATAATGATTGCCGTGTTTATCGTATCAACAGCGCTCGGGTACAAGCTGATCTCTGACGTGCCCTCGCTCCTCCACACGCCGCTTATGTCAGGCATGAACGCCCTCTCGGGCATTACCGTGCTGGGAGCGGTTGTGGCAGCCGCACTGGCGCTGGGATATGGGAGCAGAATCCTGGGCATCCTGGCAATCGTGCTCGCCATGATAAACGTGGTGGGGGGATTCCTGGTGACGGACCGGATGCTGAGGATGTTCAAATCGGACAAATGAGACTGCCATGAATTTCGGATTATACGAGATAATTTCAGGAGTGGTTGTTATCGCCGTGCTTCTGGGCATCAGGTTTTTGAGCTCGCCGCGCACCTCCGTGGCGGGAAACAGGCTGGGTGCCCTGGCGATGCTGGGTTCCATAATCGTGGTGCTGCTGTACCGGGGGATTCTCGGCTCCTTCGAGGTCCTTGCGGGGCTTGTCGCCGGCGGCCTTATCGGATTGCTGCTGGCAATCAGGGTCACCATGCTTCGCATGCCACAGCTCGTGGCGCTCCTCAACGGGTTCGGCGGTCTGGCGTCACTTCTCGTGGCTTCGGTGGTGGTTCTTGAGGGCGGCTCGCGGCTCACGACGGCAAACATACTCTCAAGCCAGCTGGCGATTATCGTGGGCGGGATAACCTTCGGCGGCAGCATGGTAGCGGCTGCCAAGCTGGACGGGAAGGTGCGGCAGAAGCCTCTGCTGCTGCGCGGTCACAGCGTTATGAGCCTCCTGCTGCTGCTGTTCATGGCAGCCCTCGCAGCATACGGTCCCTTCGCAAGAGCAGGAGGGGCTCATGCCATCATGACAGGCGCTGCACTGGCGTCACTGGCCTTCGGAGTCCTCTTCGCCGTCAGGATAGGCGGTGCTGATATGCCTGTTACCATTTCGCTTCTGAACGCATCCTCCGGGCTCGCCGCCTCGATTTGCGGCTTTGCCCTGGGCGATTACCTTCTCATCGCTATCGGTGCTGTCGTTGGTGCGGCCGGGTTAATCCTGACCAGGATAATGTGCAGGGCCATGAACCGATCCCTGCTCGACATCCTCACGGGAAGGACCGCATATGCTGATGGTATTGTGCAGGCTCCCGTTCCCCAGGCACCGGAAGGAGAGCGTGCGGCACCCGAGAGCGAGGAGAGCAGGATTGAGAAGGTTTTGGAAATCATCTCGGTGGCTCAAACAGTGATTGTTGTTCCGGGATATGGAATGGCGGTATCGCAGGCACAGTCCAGGGTGAAGGAGCTCTATGATATCCTGACGAGCCGGGGCACGGAGGTGCGATTTGCCATACATCCCGTTGCCGGAAGGATGCCGGGTCATATGAACGTGCTCCTGGCCGAGGTGGACATTCCCTATGAGGTGCTCTGTGAGCTCGATGACATCAACCCGTGCTTTGGCGAGACTGACCTTGTGATTATCGTGGGAGCCTGCGATGTGGTAAACCCGGCAGCCATCAGCGCCGAGGGGACGCCTATCTACGGGATGCCCATCCTGCATGTTCACGAGGCGAAGCACGTTGTTGTCTTCAACCTGGACACCAGCCCCGGTTATTCCTGCGTGGAGAATCCGCTTTACGAAAAGAGCAATGTCATTATGATGCTGGGAAACGCTACGGATTCCCTTGCAGCCCTCCTGGAGAGGATCCGCTGACAGAAGTGGTTCACAGATTATCTTCCCCCTGAATTTGCACGGGGGCGCCTGGGCCGGAGATCTGGTTTCACGATATCTTTCGCAGGGACGGCTCGCCCTTGATCCCGGGAGATCGGGAGGTTTCGATGCAGATCTTCCGTATCACAGCATCCGGAAGCGCAGCATCCATCGGCGAAGCAGCAGCAGCGGAATGATGATGCGGGGGGCGGTGTAGCGAAGGGGCTTTTTTTCGATGCATCTGAGGAGATGCTCCACCGCGCGCTCGACTCCCATCATGAAGGGCTTCACGTCCCCCTTCGCCATCTTCGTGTCCACAAAGCCGAAGCGGATAGTGGTAACGCGAACTTCCTTCGGCCTGAGAGCGAGCGCCAGCCCTTCGAGGTAATTCGAGAATCCCGCCTTCGATGCATGATAGCTGGGAGCCTCGGCGGATATGAGCATATCCGCAACACTGGAGATGCCGATGAAGTGGCCGTTCCCCCTCCCGACCATGAGGGGGATGACCAGTGCTGCGGTCTTTATCATGCCCAGAAGATTCACCTCGAATATCTCCACCTCATCCGCCATTCGGGCGACATCGAGCAGCTCACCGATTCCCGCGCAGTAGATGCAGAGATCAAAGGGCCCGCTCTTTTCGAGGACGGATTGTACGTTCATCATGTAGTCATCATCCTGCACCGCCGCAACGAGGTGCTCGTAGGACGGATTGACTATCGGGGATTCGCTCCGTGAGATGCCCGCGGCTTGATACCCGCGCTTCAGAAGCTCTCTGGTGAGGGCGAGCCCGATGCCGTCGGAGTTTCCTATGAGAAGTGCTTTTCCATTCATGCCTGCCTCCCGGTGAAATGTATTTGTGTGATTGCTGAATAATGCAAATCGTCAATAAATGCGGATATTTTCGAGATTACGGGTCATGATCCGGAAATATCTGTTGTGATCAACGAATTTATATCTACACCACCTGCTTTGTAACCGATTGAATGCATAATAGAGCGATAGTTATCGGTTAATGGCTGTATGGTTGGCGTATTGACTGCCAAAAAGAGCGATAGTTATCGGTTAATTATTATTTGGAAGGATAAATCAACGAAAAAATGGGGGAGTGGGATTATTGCTACTCGGTTATTGTGAAGAATGTTGAATTGGCCAACCGGTTGGCCAATTGCAATGCGACATAATGAATTCTACAGCCCGCTAGAGAATTGACGGAGCGCAATAGATTTTTCATGAAAGAGCATAGGGAAGTGCAGCTGTTACTGCCCCCGCACCCTTCTGTACCACTCGTCGAATCCTTTCCGCTCCATGGTCAGACCCTCGTCGAGCGATACGGAGCCTCCCCGATCGATGAGTTTCTTCACGGTGGCGAGCGCTTCCTGATTCGCCGCGGCTATGGCGCCGGCGATCTCCTTCGCCCGGGGAAGGAGATCTTGATTCGGTACGACCTCGTTCACGAGCCCCAGGGAGAGCGCCTTCTGTGCCGTGACGAACTCGCCGGTGAAGGATATCTGTTTCGCCATCGGCCGGCCGACGATGCGCTGCAGGATCTGCGTGATCCCCCAGGCGGGATGGAGGCCGTACTTCACATGGGTGTCGGCGAAGGAGGCCTTCTCGCCGGCGATGAGGAAGTCGCAGAGGAGGGCCAGCTCGAAGCCGCCGGTTATCGCGTAGCCGTTTATCGCGCCGATGATCGGCTTCCGGCAGGCGAGCATGACATCGATGAGTATTCTTCCGTCGCCGCGCACATCGATGAGTTCCTCCTTGCCGAAGGCGCCCAGGTCGAGTCCGGCGCAGAAGGAATTGCCGCTGCCGGTTATGATGGCAGCCCGAATATCATCATTTGAGCCTGCTTCATCGATGTGATTGAAGAGCGCTGTCAGCGCTGCCCGGTTCAGGCTGTTCTTCTTCTCGGGCCTGTTCAGCGTTATGATCGCAATTCCGTTTTCGATCTCGAGAAGCACCGGTTTTTCACTGTTCATGGGGAATAACTCCGCCCTTTCAAATCGAGATGATTATTCGAATCCGTCAATGATAATCCGGTCAATTACAGCGTCAATTTATTTGGCAATTTCTTCCATGTCGCTGTCGGTGTGATATTTCATCTCCGGGCTTTTATCTGAGTGGATGCTTGTGGGATAGTATGTTTCTCATCGGGTGAAAATATGCTGCACTATTCCCTGTCCCAGTCATAGGCCTCCGATGCTATATCGTCGAGCAGATTCTCCAGCGCCCGGGAGCGACTTTCGCTCGGCGGGATGCTCTTCTGGAGATAGCGCTCTATGGCTTCCTGTGCCTTCAGGCGCGAATTTGAAGCCATCGACTGGTTGAAATAGTGGATGACCAGGCGCTTTCCCTGATCGGAGAGGGGATTTTTTGCTAAATATTCGACGGCCCTGTAAATTGATTCTCTTAAGTCCTTTCGACTCACCGGTTTTCCTCTCTTGCGTGTTCCGTAATGCTTCCCGCGAAGCACTCGTATAAGCTGTTTCTACTATCTTCGATAAAACGAATTGTGTCAAGCATAGTATCAATATACGGTTACCGGCGCTCCGTGGCACAAAAAAATAATCTTTTATTGCCAGTAAAGCGATGCTGCCGGTATGTATCGCGGTCAAGGCATTACTCACAACACGATGTTTTATATTCTAGGTGATGGTTGCAATATAGGTGGAAATGCCGTCGAGTATCATCTGAATGCCGATCGTTGCGACGATGAGTCCGGTAATTCGAATGAGCGCTCCCATGATATTATTTTTGATAAGCACCTTGCCGATGATCCGTGAAAAGTACATAACCGCGAGGTTGATAATCAGGGCAAT
This sequence comes from uncultured Leptospirales bacterium, assembly GCA_964652955.1. Classification (GTDB taxonomy): domain Bacteria; phylum Spirochaetota; class UBA4802; order UBA4802; family JAKQUI01; genus CAZZCF01. The sequence continues at coordinate 3,572 of CAZZCF010000115.1, read as the reverse complement.
GACAATAGATATAAGGGTGTATGCCATACCGTATTTCGCCGGGAATGAGACGGCAGCGGTAATGGTCGCGGGACCGGCAATCATGGGCGAGGCGAGCGGCACAATGGAAATATCCTCGAGCTGCTGCCCGTCCTTCAGTTCGAAAAAGAGCCCCTTGTTGAGAGCCTCGAATCCGCGGAGAACCAGCACAATCCCGCCGGCGAGTTTGAATGAATAGATATTGACCTGGAAGACCGTTTGCAGGAGAAAGTTCCCGACAATGGCAAAGAGGAGCAGAATGGTAATAGCAACGGATGATGATTTAAAGACGACCCTTCTGAGCTCTCGATCATCGTATTTCTCTGAGAGGGTCGTGATGATAAAGATTTTGCTAATGGGGTTTATCAGGGCGATGAGTGCGAGACTGCACTTTACCAGGGTGTCAATATCCATTTCTCTGCTCAGCCTGTTTCTGTAGTGATGATGCAGATTGAGGAGTTGCACACTGTATAGATGAGTGGATGACAAAGTCAAACACTTAATTACAGATTTCGTGTCTCGCCGTGTTTCAGGATCCAGAAGTTTTCAACCGGGAGCATTCGATGCACTATCTCGCCGATGAGCACCTTCGGTGGATCATCGAGCGCTTCATTGGCCAGATCAAAGGTTCCCCAGTGGATGGGGAGGAATTTCTTCCCTTTCACGTCGAGAAAAGCCTGTACGGCTTCTTCGGGGCTCAGATGAACAGGGCCCATAAACCATCGGGGCATATAGGCGCCGACGGGAATGGCTGCAATGTCAAAGGGGCCGTATCGTTCACCGATTTCCTTGAAACCGGGGAAATAACCGGTGTCACCGGCAAAGTAGACACGATGTTTTTTCCCCCTGATCACCCAGCCGCTCCAGAGCGTTTCGTTGCGGTTGAACAGCGAGCGGCCGGAGAAATGCTGCGCCGGTGTGGCGATGAAATCTATTCCCCGGCAGGTTGTCGAACCCCACCAGTCGAGCTCACGGTAATTTGTAATATCGGAATCCTCCAGGAGCTTCCCGACCTTCAGCGGAACGATATAGAGGGGAGCATTACCCAGCCGTCGAATCGTATTCTCGTCGAAATGATCGTAGTGATCGTGTGAGATAATGACGACGTGAATCTCGGGCAGATCCTCGAAGCGGACTCCCGGTTTTACGAATCGCTTCGGACCGATGAACTGGAAGGGAGAGCTCCGCTCGCTCCAGATGGGATCGGTGAGTATATTTACCCCCGCTATCTGAATGAGGAGTGTGGAGTGGCCGATCCAGGTAACGGAGAAGCTGCCGGTGTTCTCCCGCAGCGCTTTTCCATCGTTCTTTACCCTGATAAAATCGTAGGTGCGATTCTTCTTGTCATTGGAGTTCCGTGCCCGGTCGAAGAGTATCCAGTAGAGAAAATCTCCGAAGCTCTTCTCCTCGAACCCGGGGTAGGGATTTACAAATCCTTTATCGGTATGATGCGGAGGATTCTTATTCTTGTCAGGATGACTGCTGTTGAGCAGAGAATGTCCCGTGAATACGGTACAAAGGAGAAACGCTGCGAGTATAATTATTTTCATTGCTGTTCTTTTACCTGATTGTTTAATACATTCTATTATACTGTAATTACTATAGCTTACCACCATTTTGATATAACTGCAAAAAATCTCCATGGTTTTTCGTAAAAGCCTTTTTCAGTACCGGCGTGTGCGGCGGTGTGTTATTTGGCACTTATTAATGCATTGTGAAAATAATATCAATATCCTCTCTCCCCTTGCAAAGAAACATTACAATATAAGACAGCTGATGTGCACAATGAGTTACAGAATCTCGGATAGATTAATTATTTGCGTTATTTCTGGATGAATTGTTGTTGAAATACGATGTTGCCGACGCACCATTAATGCTCCCTGTTGATGCCAGCATGCCATCTGCATGAATCGCCAATATTTTGAATGACATGCGGATGATGTATCGGGGAATTTTTAAAACACCCTCCGGGGATTCCGAAAGAGGTGAAGGGAATGAAAGAAGAGCGGCTTCTGTTCAGATGCGGAGATATCTCGCTCGAGGGAGTTTTCCGGCTTCCGGAGAGCGGGAGAGCGCCCGCGGTGGTGGTCTGTCATCCTCATCCGCAATACGGCGGCAACATGGACAACAATGTCGTTCATGCGGTATGTCAGGCGCTCGGGGCGCATTCGATTGCCTCGTTGCGATTCAACTTCCGCGGGGTGGGAAGAAGTGAGGGGCGCTATGCAGATGGAATCGGCGAGCAGGATGATGTCAGTGCGGCTCTCTCCTTTCTTGAGGAGCGGGAGGAGATAGATTCTCAACGGCTTGGTCTCTGTGGCTATTCCTTCGGCACCATGGTCGCCATTCCGGTTGCTGACAGGGATGCACGGGTGCAGGCAATCGCAGGAGTTTCTCCCTTCTTTGTCTCCCCCGGTCTCCTCAAAGACTTTCAGAAGCCGAAATACTTCATCTGTGGCTCCAGAGATTCCATTGCGGATCCGCGGGGGCTTGCAGATAGTATCAACGCCCTTCCCGATCCGAAAACATACGATATAATCGAAGGCGTGGATCACTTCTGGTGGGGGTATGATGAGGTGGTCGGAACGAAGGTTGCTGAGTTCTTCGGCTCGTCACTGAGCTGATCTCAATAACCGATGGTAAGCGTAAGCCCCTTGGATTCCAGGAATTCCTTCAACTGCTCGAGCCGGCCTTCCTCAAGAAAGGGCGTTCCCTCATAGGGATATTCCCTTCCGAGGAATGCGTATTTGGGCTTTCCATACTCGTGATAGCCGAGAAGTGATATCTTCTCAACCGGCATATCCTTGAGCATTTCTGCGAGCTGTGCCATATGCTCTTCGGAGTCGTTGTATCCGGTAATAACCGGAATCCGCACCCATACTCTCGCCTGATTCGCATCAACAATTTTCCTGAGATTTTCGAGAATGATGTCATTCTTGACACCCGTCCCCTCCAGATGCTTTTCAGGATCGAGATTTTTCAGATCGAAAAGAATAACATCGGTATACGGCAGGATTCTCTCAAAATCTTCCCACCGTGCATATCCGCACGTATCGACAGCCGTGTTCAGTGAAAATTCTTCCTTGCACTTCTTGAGGAAATTGACGGCAAATTCGGGCTGCGAAAGCGGTTCACCGCCGGAGAGGGTCACGCCGCCTCCCGAATTGTCATAGAATATCTCATCGCGACTGGCTTCTTCAACCAGTTGATCCACCGTCATTACCTTTCCTGTAATATCGAGCGTACCGGTCGGGCAGACTTCAACGCACTTCATACAGAGGGTGCACAGCGGGCGATTAATATGAACGACGCCATCGTCAAGGTCGATGGCGTCGTTCTCACACATTTCCATGCACTTTCCGCAGCCCTGGCATTTCTGTACCCTGACCAGTATCTCGGGATATGCATTCTGAGACTCGGGATTCGAGCACCACTTGCATCTGAGAGGGCATCCCTTTACGAAAATGGTCGTACGTATACCGGGCCCATCCTGTATGCTGTACCGCTGAATATTGAAAATTAAACCCTTATCAGCACTTCGGTACTCATGCACC
>CAZZCF010000114.1:0-14161 GCA_964652955.1 uncultured Leptospirales bacterium | reverse complement strand
CCCGTGTATGAATGGCGTTTGAACATTTTCTTTTCCAAGAAGCAGTTTTATGTAGTTAACGAGAAGGGGCGCCTCTCTTATCCCTTTTGAGAGTAGATCGTAAAACTCCTCGGTCTCCTGAAAGGTGCCGATATAATGATGTATGTCCGCAATATCGGTTTTAACATGATGAAAACCGCTGTTGTCAATAACGAGATAGCCAGGATATCTTTCTTTTATTCTGCTATAAAGTTCAGCAAGATACTCTCTGGCCCGCTTTGCAAAGAATATATTATAGAATCCCCAGCTCAGCCCCCAGCTTTCATTGAATAGAACAAGGGTGACTATTGATGGGTGTAGCGAATCACGATTCATCACCTCCTCAAATTGCTTCTCAAGATTTTTGAGGTTTCTCCGCGAGGGTCGATAATAGGAGGGCATCTCCTCCCAGATGAGAAATCCGAGTATGTCTGCCCAGTAGAGGAGATGGGGTGATTCAATTTTCTGATGCATACGGCAACCGTTAAAACCTGCATCTTTCATTAATTGAATATCTTTGCGGAATTGTTCCGGGCTTTCAGGAGTGTAGTGTCCGGAGGGGTAATACCCCTGATTGAGGAGGAGCTTTTGATATATCTTTTTTCCGTTGAGCTTTATCTTTCCCGTTTCTGTTTCTATCGTTCGGTGTCCGAAGAGGATCTGGATGATGTCTAGTGATTGCTTTCCCTTCTTCAGCATTAACTCAATGGGATGCACTGCAGGCCACTCCGGGCTCCACGACATAAAGGTTTTCAGGGGGATGGCGATTTCGACGACGCTTTTCCCGAAGGCATCGAGGTTGAGGGCTTCATGTATGGAGGCAATCGGTTTTTTTGAGGGCCTTTTTTTTGTGTGTACCTGAGCGTTGAAGACGGTTATCTGAAGAGAAACATCACTGAGAAAAGTCTGGTTGCGGGTTTTGATACTTATGTTTACGAGGAGCTCTGAGGCGTGTCTCTTCGCGTTGATATTCTCAATGTACAGATCGCCGGTCGGTTCAATCCATACCGACTGCCAGATGCCCGTGCAACCGACATACCAAACGATGAATGGTTTCTTGAGAAATGTCTGCTTCCCCCTCACCTGACTCATAGAGAGCGAATCCTCGACCATGAGCGCCAGTACATTATCTTCTTCAGTGAAATGTACTTCGAAGGAGAAGGGAGTATATCCACCTTGATGAACGCCAAGGAATGTACCATTGAGCCATACGGTTGCTTTGTGATCGATGGCTCCGAACCGGATGATTCCGGTTGTGAGATTGTCGGGCCTTTTAAATCTTTTAAAGTACCAGAAGCATCTGGTTTTGGCAATTTTTTCGGGATCATATCCGCGGGGAGCGAGAGCCCTCTGATTTATCTCCGCTTCCAGGGGGAAGGGAACAGTGATGGTAAAAACGTCTCTCCCTCCGGGATGATCAGCCTCAAGGATGGTTCTGGCGACATCGGGATCGTACCATTTTTTAAGAACTCCAAGACCTCCTCTGTCAGGGCATAGACTCCATTCACCATCAAGGGAATACGATGGGCTCCTGATAAGATCAGGCCTCGGGAATTTCGCTTTTTCGAGAATGTCGAGCGGTTTGCTGAGTTCTATCTTCTTTAATTGCATCTTATTGGTTTTCTCTTGGTTTTCAACTATGTCTAGAATTGAGATGCAATCGTGCAATTGCATGTAAACCTGTCACTGCGCTGCTTTGCAATTGGCGAGCGTTTATTTCCCTGCGCTGTGTCCGGGAGAAGAGTACCGTTATGCAGTGCTGAACTGATCTTTCATGTAATCGTCCCGTACTGTACTGGCTTGCGTACAATGGATCTTGAGAGTTGCCCCATGGTCGTTACCGCTTACAGAGAGCTCCTCTCGGTTACACGTCACGTGAGTATGCTCCTGGATGCTTATTGTTTTCCGTAATTCTGATACTCTATTGAATCACCGGTGCGGTGCTTTGTCAAGTGTATGATTACTCTTTCTTGGGCTGCTCTTCTGGCAGTACAATGTTATTTTACTCGAATCGGATTGAGTCGATGTTTGCCTCGGGTATTGCCTTTCGTGCTTCTTCGATTGCATTGAGGACATCATCCTCTGAATAGATATCTCTCAGGCAGATTGGGCGAGTGAAATCACTGTGAGGAGGGAATACGGCAAGAAAGGGAATCGAGTGGCTTCCGAGCTTTTCAAGCAATGCTTCAGCTTCATGATTTTTCCGGGTGATATCGGCGATATAGATATGAATGTCACCCTTTTTAACTATATCGATTACCTTTTCAGTATAGAGTGAGGTTGATTCGACGAAAACACAGTTGGGGCACCAGTCTGCGGTAAATTTAACGATGGATATCTTCCCCGCATCACGGCTCTTATAGAGCTTCTCCATTGAAAAGTGTAAATCATCTATTTTTTCGGGAGCGGCGCTCTTATAGAGATAGCTATATGAGAAGATGTAGCCGGTGAAGGTGAGGATAATGAGAATCGAAATGGATATCACCCTCTTGATCTTCGTTTGATGAATTGCTCCATATTTTCCGTACTGCCAGAGCCCAAAAGCGAAGATGAGCAAAAACCACAGGGTGGGCATTATCAATTCCGTGTCAAGAATTCCGATGAGATATATGGTTGTTGCAAGGAGCAGAAAGGCCATGATACGCTCGAAGGTTGTCATCCACTCTCCCGGTTTTGGTATGAACTTCATCAGGCGAGGATTGAGTGTAAGGATTATATAGGGAAGTGCCATACCGATACCGATGCTCATGAATATTATGAATACGATCACTGGTGTTTGGGTCAGGGACCATGCAAGTGTTCCTCCAAGGAAGGGGCCGCTGCACGGTGTTGCCAGCAGTGTTGCCAGGAGACCCTTCGTAAATGATTCCAGGTATTGATGCGATGACACATCGACTTTACTCGCAAAGGATGGGATGTTTATTGTAAAGATTTCAAACATTGAGAGCGTAAGAGCGAAAACAACTGCAATCATGGTGATGAGGAATAGCCTGTCTTGAAAGAGGCTGCCCCAGTTATACCCGAGAGAGGAAGCGAGAATGGCCAGTACGAGAAACGAAGTTATGATCCCGCCGGTAAAGAGGAATCCATGTTTTAAGAACTCGCTCCTGTTCTGTCCGGCGAGTTTGATGAATCCCATGATTTTTAGGCTTACGACCGGGAGAACACAGGGCATGAAGTTGAGAATGAACCCGGCAAGAATACCGAATAAAATCGCCTGTACTATATTGGTAATAGAGCTCGATCGGAGATATCGCGGCTGAAACGCCGGCATCGATATTGTGGAGTTGATATCTTTTTCTGTCGTTTTGAACGGGACAATCCCGTCAGAAGATCGGGAGAGAGAGAATTGTGACTGTAAATTTTCGTCGAGGAGTACAGGGGTGCCCTTTTTTAGTACATGGATTATCGAATTAAGTTCGATTATTTTTGGGGCGCAGAGAGAGGTATCACATATGAGAACGTCAACGGTGATTGTTATTGTGTATTGACCTTCCGGTGTTTTTTCTTTTATTGTGAAAGGGAGGAAAATCGTGGTATTGTTTTCATATATCCAAACGTGTTTTGATTCACCAGGTGCTGTATACTGCTTTGGGGTGAGGAATCGAGCGGGTTTAAAGTTGAAATACGATGGATGCTTAACCGTAATCGTGGTTGGCTTTCCAATTCCGGGCCCTTTTGGATTTCCATATATGTATTTGTTCTCCGGTATTTCCACGAAGAGAGCAATGAAACCTGAATCAGGAGAAACCCGGGTTATTTTTGATGACGGGTAAATTCTGAACTCTTGGTATTTCTCACTTCCGCAGGAGAAGGCTCCAATTATGACAAAAAGATAGAATAGCAATTTAATACGCATGTTTTGCATTTTTTATTCGTTTCTCTTTCAATTTCTCTTGTATCCATAGTGAAATCATTACACGGCATTTCTCGATTTCATTCATTTTTATAATTGCTCAGCCTTGGAATACTCTTTCGGGGATATCCGTAAAACTGTGTTAATATGAAAGGAGCGTGGAATATGTCAAGCTAATTATTTACTATTTTAGCATTTTCTTAAATTCTTTTAACGATACCATTTGAATGAAGATTTTTAACCACATCTTCTATTATTCCTCCCAATAGTATTACCTGCAGCGTATAACGGGAAAAAATGACTTTACTGAAAATCAGCACTATATAATAGTTATAATGGCATTGTTGAGATTGAGTAAATTATATTTTATTTATCAATCGAGCAGTGCAGTATGTGATGCTGGTTTTATACTTTTTCAGTCATAAAGATAAAAGGTCAGTATGTTCTTTCTATAGCTTTGAATTTTTCCCATGGGTAATGTGATTGATGAATCGAAAAAGCGGGTTAACTTTCAATGGGTGGGTTTTTAAACTTATACTCCTCAATGTGATTATTTTTGCAATACAGATATTTACGGAGAAAAGCACTGTCATTTATTCCATTGGTGGTTTCAGCAGTAAAACACCAGCGCTCACCTTTTACCTCGGTCTCATTCCGGCTCTCGTTACGGAGAAGTTTTATATCTGGCAGATCTTTTCTTATATGTTTTTGCACAGTACCTACGGTTTTTTACATATCTTTTTCAATATGTATGCCCTGCTCATCTTCGGTGTACCGATAGAACAGGCGTGGGGATCACGGCGCTTCCTCGCATATTATTTCTTTTGTGGTGCCGGGGCGGGTTTTACAATTTATCTGATAAATCTCATTTCGGGGAAAATCGGATATTATATACCGACTATTGGAGCTTCGGGTGCGGTTTTTGGGCTCCTACTCGCTTTTGGGCTCCTCTATCCCAATGCGCAACTGCTTCTCTTCTTCCTGATTCCGGTAAGAGCGAAATACCTGGTTATCATGTACGGTGCACTTGAACTGTATCTTGAGTTATTTGGCGGGCAGAGTAATATTTCACACCTGGGACATCTTGGCGGTCTTTTTTTCGGTCTCGTGTATTATATTTTTTACCGGAAAAAAACCTTCTCTTTTAAAGGTCATATACTCAAAGCGAGATTTAATAAAAGTCTGGCCGAGAACGACACCTTTTTTCATTCAAAGAGTTCTGATCACCCCTCTGATACATCTGTAAAAAGAGATATTTTGAAAAAGCTCCAATCATCAGGATACGATTCACTTACTGACGATGAGATTCAGCTGATTAAATATCTTGAGATTATGATTGGGGATGATGACTTCGAGTGTCCGGAAAGGGAGTTCGACAGCGCAGATGAAGTTTGTATCAACTGTCGTGATTTTGATCGATGCTTTATTCGTGAAGTCAAGAAATACATTAATGACTGAGGGGTATCCTTTCGAGCTAATTTTTCTTGCATTTTTTAAATTTCTCCTGAAATGGTGTATTACATTTGTAATGCAATTTGATGAAAGAGTCTGTCTGTGGATGTTTATATCTCTTTGTTTCGTTCCGCATGAAGCAAATATGAAGATGTGAGGAGTGTGAGTAATGGGAAAGAGGATTTATCTGTTTGGCGGTTCATATACTGAAGGTGGAGCCGATATGAAGAATCTGCTTGGCGGGAAAGGTGCCAATCTTGCCGAGATGAGTCGGATTGGAATTCCTGTTCCGGCAGGGTTCACCATTACGACCGAGGTCTGCAATGAGTATACTGCCCAGGGCCAAAAATTTCCTGATGGCCTTCAGGATGAAGTTCGTGATGCTTTAAAGAAAGTTGAGGAGATTATGGATGCGCGGTTCGGCGACTCCGAAAATCCGCTTTTGGTTTCGGTTCGATCCGGCGCGCGCGTTTCAATGCCCGGTATGATGGACACGGTATTGAACCTCGGTCTCAATGAGCAGACCATGCAGGGGATTATAAAGAAATCGGGCAATGAGCGTTTTGGCTGGGACTCCTACCGTAGATTTATACAGATGTACGGTGATGTGGTTATGGGTTTAAAGCCTGAGAAAAAGGATGAGGATGATCCCTTTGAGGTGGAAATGGATGAGGTGAAGAGAGCACGAGGGATTAAGCTGGACATTGAGCTCACCGTTGATGATTTAAAAGAACTGGTGCAACGATTCAAGAAACTGGTTCAGGATCGATTGGGAATGCAATTCCCGGATGATCCCTTTGAACAGCTCTGGGGCGCCATCGGTGCTGTTTTCGGTTCATGGAATAATGAGCGAGCGATTCTGTACAGGAAAATGAATACTATCGACGATACCTGGGGAACGGCAGTTAATGTGCAGGCAATGGTTTTTGGGAATATGGGTGATGACTGTGCAACCGGTGTAGCATTCACCAGAGACCCGGCGATGGGGGAGAAGATATTCTATGGCGAGTTCCTGATAAACGCACAGGGTGAGGATGTTGTTGCCGGTATCAGGACACCGCAACAGATAACTGTTGCAGGATCGAAACGGTGGGCTCAAGAAAATGATATTTCGGAAAAGGAGAGAAAATCGAACTATCCTTCACTTGAGGAGTATATGCCGGAGGTCTACCGTGAGCTGGTAGACGTTTATGAGAAGCTTGAAAAGCACTATCGGGAAATGCAGGATATTGAGTTTACCATTCAGGATAGAAAATTGTGGTTGCTCCAGACACGAGCAGGGAAGCGGACGGCGATTTCGGCGGTTCGAATCGCCGTTGACATGGTAGATGAGGGTTTGATTGACAAACAGGAAGCTCTTATGCGAGTGGCTCCTGATTCCCTTGATCAGCTCCTTCATCCAACCTTTGACCCGAATGCGTCCAAAAAGATCATCGCAAAGGGGTTGCCGGCATCTCCGGGAGCGGCAACCGGAATGGTTGTCTTCAACGCGGATGATGCCGAGGAGTATTATAAGCGGGGTGAAAAGGTTATCCTCGTAAGAAATGAAACCTCTCCGGAAGACCTGCGGGGGATGAGTGTTTCGCAGGGGATACTCACTGCTCGCGGAGGAATGACCTCGCATGCTGCGGTTGTTGCACGCGGGATGGGTAAGTGTTGTGTGTCGGGATGTGGCTCTCTTGAGATCAGTTATCCAAACAAACAGTTTAAAGCGGGAACCTTTACGGTGAAGGAAGGGGATTTTATATCTCTCGATGGAACAACCGGCGAGGTGATGCTGGGTGAGGTGTCTACTGTTGAACCAGAGCTTTCCGGGAGTTTTGGCACGCTCATGGAATGGGCGGATGAAATTCGATCACTGGGTGTGCGAACCAATGCTGATACTCCGCACGATGCAACGGTCGCACGAAATTTTGGTGCAGAGGGGATTGGTTTGTGTCGGACTGAGCACATGTTCTTTGAGGGTGATCGAATCAATGCGATGAGGGAGATGATTCTCGCTGACGACATTGAGGGAAGGAAAAAGGCACTGGCAAAGCTGCTGCCCATGCAGCGAGAGGACTTCTACGGCATTCTCAAGGCGATGGAGGGGTTCGGAGTAACCATTCGTTTACTGGATCCTCCTCTGCATGAGTTTGTTCCGCAGGAGGAAGAGAGCCAGAAGGAAATGGCGGAGGAGATGGGAATATCGGTTGCTGATATTCGGGCGAAAGTTGAATCGCTTCGTGAATTGAACCCGATGCTTGGCCATCGCGGTTGTCGGCTGGGCATCAGCTTCCCGGAAATCACCGAGATGCAGGCTCGAGCAATATTTGAAGCTGCCTGCAAGCTCGTCAAAGAGGGTGTGGATGCAAAGCCGGAGGTTATGGTTCCTCTCGTCGGATCGGTCAATGAGTTCAAAATGCAAAAGGACATTATTATACAAACAGCCGAAGAGGTTATGAAAGAGATGGGCGTTGCGGTTGATTATCTTGTCGGAACAATGATTGAAGTCCCCAGAGCGGCGCTCACCGCAGATGAGATTGCAGCCGAAGCAGAATTCTTTTCGTTTGGAACAAATGATCTCACCCAGATGACCTTTGGATTCAGTCGAGATGATTCCGGAACCTTTTTACCGGAATATGTGGAGAAGAAGATTTTACCCTCTGATCCTTTCAGGATTTTGGACAGGCAGGGAGTAGGGCAACTGGTGAGGCTCGGGGTCGAAAGGGGTAAAAAAACGCGAAAGGAACTCAAACTCGGTATATGCGGTGAACATGGCGGCGAGCCGAGTTCGATAGAATTCTGTCATATTGTCGGTTTGGACTATGTGAGTTGCTCACCGTTTCGAGTTCCCATCGCCCGACTTGCTGCCGCGCATGCAGCACTTAATAACAGGTAATGCAGTATTATACTGTTATTGCTGAAAAACCATTACGTGAATGAGGAAGAGGCATATGCGGACAGGTATTTTAATGGCGGTATTCCTGAGTATTTTTTCTCTGCCGCTCGCTGCGGATTCGTATAAAGAGGCGGTGCAATTATTTCAGAAAGCACGGTACCAGGATTCGCTTACTATGGTGGCAAAAATACTTACTGTCGATCAGGATATGGAGCCGGATTCTCCTAATTATAAACTCAGATTTCTTGCCGCACATATTCACTGGAAGCTGGGGAATCATAAATCTGCAATTGCACATTTCAGGAGATGTATGGACATCAAGAGTGACGTTGTGGGGCCCTATGTTGATCTCTCACTCATGCTTCTTGAAATGGGAAGATATCGTGACGTCAACAGTTATGCGCAAAGAGGACTGAAAATAAAAGAGGATCCGATGTTGTATTATGTGCTCGGGAAAGCTGCATCGGGCTATAAAAATTATTGGAGAGCTAAGGAGCTCTTTGAGAAATCACTCTCATTAGATCCGGAGCTGTTCATCTCCTTTAACGAACTTGGTATTGTATTGATGGAGATGGATCAATACTCGCAGGCAAATACTGCATTCTCCGCCGCTCTCGCCCTGAAACCGGATTCCCCGGAGATTCTCAACAATATTGCGCTTTCACTTGAGAGAATGAAGAAATATCCCGAAGCATACGGTTATCTGAAAAATGCAAAGGCACTTGCTCCCGATCACGCTGTGATTCTCAAGAATTTCGATCGATTGAAAGAGATCGTTGGTGACAAGTAAGGTCTGATTATGCTCCTGCTGAAAGGAGTATGCAGATATAGACGAGCGTTTTCTGCAGGGGGCAGGCACAGACCTGCCCTTTGAAGTATATGTTATTGTCAGAGGAATAGTGAAAATACCTGTTCGTTTAAAAACGGTGATTGGTGTACTGGCCTTATCACTGTGTTTCTCGGTGATTGAAAGGGGAAGTGCAGATTTACAGTGGCCCATTAACAGACCGAAGAGAATCACCGGCACCTTTGGTGAATATCGGGGGGTGCGCTTTCACCATGGGCTTGATATCAGCTGTAGTGGCAGAAAAGGGTATCAGATCTATGCCGCCGATGACGGTTATGTAAGCTCGGTAATGTATCAGAAATGGGGAATTGGCTATGCGCTATTCCTGAAACATAAAAACGGATGTTACACCTTTTATGGTCACCTGGATAAATTTTCTCACATAATACTGAAGAACGAAAAGGTTCGACAGTACATCTCTTCAATTCTGAACAGGCAGGATTTTAGAATTGATTTTAATACGCCCGAAATTCCTGTAAAACGGGGCATGGTAATAGGTTATTCCGGAGATAGCGGGCTTGGCATAGAACATTTCCATTTTGAGTTGCGCGATGACAAGAATGATCCCCTGAATCCGTTGCGGTTCGGTTTTAAAGTTGAGGACAGCACTGCACCTGTCATTGAGGAGTTGTATCTCGTCCCGCTGGACAACTATTCACATATCGATGGATATTCATTTGAAAATGTCTATGATGTCATACGGCAGAAAGGGAGCAATCACTATCGTATTGATACGGATCACATCCCCATAGTTGCTGGGAGGATAGGTCTCAAGGTAAAAGTATATGATCGCGTTGGTTACCGGAACAGAGTAAGTCCATATGGTATAGAATACTATGTAAACAATAGGAAACAGTACCGGCTTGTCTTCGATAAGATATACCGCCGCCTCACACATAAAATGGGTTTGTACTATGATTATGATAATACTGATTACAGCCACTTCACCTATTTCCTTTTCTCACGAATAAGTCAGCGGGAGATCATAAAAACTGATGAATACGATAAGATTCTGAACATAAAAGTTATCTGTTTTGATGCGAGTGGTAATCAATCGGTTCTCATGGTACCTTTGGAAAGGGGCACAGTTTTAAAAACACCGGACTATCACTATGAACCCAATTTTTTCCCCGGACGAGCTTTACAGCTGATGAGCCGCGACAGAACGTTTGCAATTGAGTATGGAGATAGTGCTGCCTTTTATAGAGAGATGATTATGCTCGAAACGGATCCCCCCTTTCCATCACAGGTCCGGGGGTTGACCATGAAGAGCAGGGTATACTCAGTAACGCCGACGAATTTATGTATTAACGAGCCGGCTGTTATCACAATAAAATATCGTGAAAGTGATTACAGAAAAGTGGGCATATACGCACTGACCGGGACCAGACGTTCATACTACTTTTTAAGTGATGATTATAAATCTGCTGATGGGGTATTTACTGTTCAGACGTTGAAGATGGGGAGCTTCTTTTTGATACGCGACGACAGTCCACCCGTCATCCGGTATCGTGGGAGGAGACGGCCGCGCATCGGGAGCAGTATTAAATTGTATGTGCAAGATGTCGGCTCGGGGATTGATCTCTCCAGGGTTTATCTCAGGGTTGACGGTAAAAAAGTTTTCTGGGATTATGATCCGGATAAGCGCTTTATTGAAATACTTCCGCACAGCAACATATGGAGAAAAGGGAGACATTCTGTCATAATTCAGGTACAGGATAGATCCGAGAATAAATCCAGGAAGCGAGTATTTCATTATTATATTTGATTGTCGTATTATTGATGAGCACATTTCGGTCCATTGTTGTCCCGTGTGATTTTGTACTCTCGCACGTGTTCGTTACACTATCAGTCATTGCTATTTATATTATGAAAAAGTATCTGAGTGATTACACGCTTCATTGGCTTCTTGAAGAGGAGAATCCTCATATCAGATATATTACCCTCAGGGATATCCTGGGAATGGACATCGGAAGCACAGAAATGCTCCGTGAATATGAGAAGCTGAGAGCTGCCAGAGAGAGCATGAGATTTTTCACTTCTGAGAAAAATGGTATTATGGGTGATAGCACCAATTTTGATATCTACTATCGGGGAGCAATGTGGTGCTTTGCAGAAGCGGTGGAATATGGGTATGATGTGCGAGAAGAGGTGATGCGCAGGACTGCAGCGTATATTATACATAAGAGCCAGATGCAATCCGGTGGTTTTACGCTCAACTGGAAACCCGAGGTTGAGGTTGCGTGTCGGACCGGTGACATGACAAAATATCTCATTCTCGCTGGTTCTCGCGATGCAGGGATCGAGCGGGGAATTGAATGGATTCTCAAACATCAGCGTCATGACGGGGGATGGCTGCACTGTCCTCTTGCCGGGACTTGTGATCTGCTAAAGTTTTTATTCTTCCGCCGATCGGGATCCGGGCTTGCGAGAGAGGGTGATAGCGGTACTCCCAGCTGCTTGTATGCATCAATTGCGTGCTCAATGGCGCTCGTTCATTATGATAAGGAATTTCCAGAGAAGCGGTCATCACTGGAGCGGGCCGCTGAATTTTTTTTAGATCAGAGGATGTTTCTGAACACGAAGCACCCGCGAAAGCATATATCAACGATTCGGAAAACAGATGTTACTCAACTGGGATATCCGGTGCTTTCTCAATATGATATTCTCTACGGTTTGATATTTATAGCTCGAGCTGGATATTTTAATGACAGCAGGGCGGGAGGTGCATTTAATCTGATTATCTCAAAGCAGCACGTTGATGGCGTATGGACGATGGAGAGTGCTCGAACGGGAATGCTCTTTGGTGATGTTAAAAAAAAGTCCGTGCTTGGTAAAAGAAGCAAATGGGTGACGCTTAATGCAATGAGGATGCTGAAACACGCGGATCTCGAAAAATTTTAGTTTGAGAAAGCGTATCCGGAGGTGATTATCACACTGTATGAATCAATAGTCCCGGATGATTTCCCTTCAAAGTACTCCGCATTGGTATCCGGATTGGTGAGTTCATAAGCGCTTTCAAAGCTGAGCGAATGTCTGAGCCACTCAAAACCGATTGATAAAAATAGCCCCCCGCTGAAGTATGCAGTGAAGTTAATCTCCGCTCCGTAACTCAGTCCCTGAGCGTTTTGCATCGTTTTTCCTTCATAGCCTTCTATGGTCTTTTTTCCCACCGGCGTAGCGATAAATCTACCGTAGGAATACCCTATCAGTGGGGAGAGGGTAAAATCCCAGCTCCGTCGGTAGGTAGCGTGAACGGTCGGTCCTGCATAGAAGGAATAGTCCCGGTAGAGGTATCCCCTCCAGTTTCGGTATTCGGAACCAAAATTGGTTTTTTGGACGATGACCGTTCGGCGGAGCTTGCTCTTGATACCGAATCGATCAAAGGGCATGTACTCAAAGGATAAACCGAATCCGAAGGAAAGATGAGAAACCTCGATTCTCTTTATCGTTTCGTTGTCAAATTCATAATTGGTATCTTTCAAGAAGTCATTTTCAGCATCAATGATATCACCCTGAGGTACTCCCATTGAAAAGAATGCACCAAGGAGCATCTGCCCGCGATGCGCTCCTTCGGGAGGCTTGTCAAGCTCATCAAATTCTACAGCGTGGAGAGGAGATATCAGGACGATGAACATGATGTTAATTATAAGAACCGTTCTCATCATTGTTGCCAACCGGAATTTTCTCAAGGTCTGCATACTATATGCTCCCTCATTTTAAGAATAATGAGGGAGCATGTTTTATTTTGAATAGAAGTATGAATTTCCTTTTTTACATGTAATCTTACTGGAGTCTTTTTGCTGCTTCTATCTCATCAATACCCTCAAGGATGCGTTTGACGATCTGTTTGGAAATATCATCGTATCTGAGGCTCTCCATAGTAATGTCTTCGCTATTCCAGATGAGGGTGAGACTGCAACAGTACTTCATTCTATACCGCCAGTCCCAGGCTTTCCCCGGCTCTTTTCTCACCGTAATGAGGAGAGAACCGGTTTCGACATTTATCGCTTTCAGGGTAAAAGTATCCACCAGATTGGGTACCATGACACCCGGTTTGGCGGGATGTCGATATTGAAGCTCAGTGCCCCTCCCGATGATGATAACATCGGCGCCGAGGAGCTTCCCGATCTGAACTGCTTTGCTCTCGTCAACGAATCCGGTCATAGAAAATTTCTGCTCTTTTAGAACTTTTTCAATCGCCTCTCGCTCAACAACCTCTATTTTACCGGTTTTGAAGAATTGATGAGTTATTGAATCGGCAAACTCATCACCCCACTGTGCGCCCCTGATAGTGAAGGGGAAAACTGCTATTTTTTCCATTTTTTTGGTTATATTTGCCTTTTTAGAAAGGCCGACATCGATGGTTGAACAGCCGACGGCTGTTATGAGTATGAGTGTTAATGTTAACAGTAAAAACCTTCTCATTAAATTCCTCCTCACTGTGATTAAGCGTAATGTAAATCAGAAAAAAGCGTATCCATTATTGATGGAATTGAATGCTTATTATAAAACTTTTCTCATTCAACCGTTGAGCTGTTCGCATGCATGCGCTGATGAGAGGCCATAGTGCAATCGACGATGTGCTTTCGGTTTACTCAACCTCTTTCCCTCAATGACTTTTATGATATTTCATTTGATATGTCAATATAATTTGTATTGGAATGTACAAATAAGTTATTCTTAAATGGCATTGTTGCTGCAGCTCATAAGAAAGCAGTCGTTCTCAACCGGTACGATGAGGGTTCTCAATTTAACGCTCCGGAGCTGCCCCGATTTCACAAAAATGACTTTACGTGTTACTGTATTCGTGTTGTTAATAAACGAATTGTTCCGCTCAGTATACAGGGTAAGGCGGGTTTGCATTTTATTCGTTTGATTTATGCATAAAGGTATGGTGAGCAAAAAGGATTTACGCATTTTAATTGTCAATTACGAGTTTCCACCTCTGGGTGGTGGCGGTGGAGTTGCAACATATGATCTCGCACTCGAATGGGCGAAGAAAGCGAGAGTGGATGTGCTCACTTCATCTTTTCGGGGCCTGCCGCGTTTTGAGATTATAGACAATATTCGGGTGTACCGTGTTAAGATCTTCTTCAGGAAATCA
>CAZZCF010000113.1:0-14496 GCA_964652955.1 uncultured Leptospirales bacterium | reverse complement strand
CATACATCCACATCTTCAGATTACGGCTTCATCAAGCCCAACAAACTATTATACCGATGTTCTGAACTCGGTCGCTGCATATAAAAAGGCGAAGAACGGCAATCTTCTTCACGATCTCGTTTTAACCGAACGGGAGAAAAACGAACGGTTCATCTCCGAGAGCGATCACCTCTCATGGCTCGTTGGATTTGCTCCCATGGGTGTGTTCGATATTATCGGCATTTCAAAAGAGGCACTGAGCCCAGCTGAGCTTGTTGGTGAAATACTCAATGAGACCGTATCCGGAATTCTGCATACCCTGAAATACATCGATTCCCTCAACATGTACAGCCTGAATATGTCCATCTATTTTGTGCTTGCCAATGAGGATTTCGTCCCACATATGAGAATATGCCCCCGGACGAGCATACCGCCACATGAAACGAGTGAGATTAACTACATGAGAATGCTCCACAGTGAATCGATGACAATATTGATGCCTGAAGAGGTCTGCGGCAATATACGAGATCTCTGGAATGAGTAATACTTTCTGCACCCATCCATCTCATGCTCATTCAAGACTTCAATAATTTACCCGATTAACCCGATACACAACTTGCCTCACTAAAAAAGCACTTGAAACCAGAGTTATTGCTTTACACCCCCAATCCAATAATCATGAAAAATACCTTGCTTTATTAATAATTGTATTATTGAATTTTGAACACTTTATTTAATGACGCAATAGGTGTAAACCGATAAGCTACATTCTTTCTCATTAAGGATGGCCCCATGAGATTCTTTTGGGCAGTTTTAACACTCTTCAGTTTATCTTTTACTTTTTTATCAGCGGAAAGTCCTAAAAAAAACACGGTTCTCCTTGTCCACCCCTTTACCAACCTTGGCCAGAAGGAGCATTCTTGGCTATCGCATGGCCTGGCTGATACCATTACAAACGATCTTATAATGATAAAAGGTATCCTGGTCATAACAAAGAAGGACCGTCTGGCGGTGATGCGGGAGATTGAACTTTCGCAGACCGGTATATTCGGGGACAAAGAGCTGCAGGCTGTGGGTGCATTGCTGGGTGCTGACCTCATCCTTACCGGGAGCTATCATGTGCAGGACCGGAAGGTTCGAATAATCGCGAAACTTTTTAATGTTCCAGAAGTACGCACCGAAAAAATGTTGAAGCTGGATGGGACTTTGCAGGACCTCTTTGCCCTGCAGGACAAAATTGTTCTTCAGTTGTTCGATTCCAAACTGACCGGAAAGATCGAAGAGTTGATAGCAAAAAAGCCAGCCAAAGATACCGAGACCTATAAGTGGTATTCCATGGGGATTGAGGAGATGCACCGCAATCCTCGGCTGTCCTATGCTTATTTCATTAAGGCCATATCGCGGGATGCTCATTATATTGATGCACTTATTGCGGCCGGACATACCGCAGCAATATCCTTGAGTAAATATTCCGAAAGTCGGGATTACGCGGATCGCGCCTTTATTCTAACGCAGAAGGTTTACGGGAAAGAGAGCGTCCCCCATGTGAAGGCACTCATAACTGTGGCAAATGTTCATTTCGCCACCCGCCAGTTCCAGACCTCGCTGAAAAAGAACATGGAAGCAATCGAGATCTTGGAATCAATAGACCGAGAAGACAGCTATCTCTATACAAGCGCCCTGCGTAACAGCGCACTCTCCTATTCCAACTTAAGGCGCTACAAGGACTCTATTAAATACTACGAGAAAGCGCAGGATTCTCACCTCAAGTACAACGGTCGGGTTACCTACAACTACCTGAACATGATGCGTAACATTGGTGTTCTGCACGATCATATGAGGAGCTACAAAAAGGCGCTAGAGATATATGCCCGTGCGCGTAAATTGGCCGAAAAGATGAACCTCCAGAACACCAGGCTCTACGGGGGCTTTCTGAACAACACCGCCGCCGTATATCATAACCAGCGGCGGTATCGCGAGGCCCTTCCGCTTTATCATCAGGCCCTGAAGATCCTTGAAAACCTCCATCTGACGCAGACCAAAGAATACGCCAGTACACTTTGTAATATCGGAAACATCTATTACGAGACCGGCGACCATATTACGGCAACAAAGTACTATAAACGTTCGTATGAGCTCTTTAAAGAGCTTGGCTTACATCGGCTGGCCGAAGAGATACGGAGGATGTATTGATTCTATTAGCAAACAACCGGCTATGCCGGAGAGATAAGAAAATGATTTGTCGTGTAGTTCGTATTTATAAAATAACCTTCTCTTGTATGACTTGCCTCACTAAAAAAGTACTGTTTAAATGAGGCAACAACATTACTATCATCCTCTTATATTCCCATAAGACAGTATATCCGTTCCGAGGCCTGGCATTTCTTTAGAAAAACCGCAATCATCCAATAATCACTTAAACGAAGAGGCATTTTGTCGAGAAGTCAGGATCGCTCGTAAGGTTGACCCCCAGCTTTCTGAGACCGGCTTCATCGCCAGGTGTCGGGATATGCGTTATATGCACCTCGCATCCTCTGAGTTCCGTGAGCTTTTCTACTGCACGCTGAGCGGCAGGATTTACCGTCGCGCTGATACAGAGGGCTATGAGTGTTTCCTCAAGGTCGAGGCTGATCATCTTCCCATTGAGCACCTCTTCCTTGAAATGACTTAGCGACTCTATTATATTCGGGGGCAGGAGATGGATACTGTCGGGAATATTCGCCAGGTACTTGGTTGCATTCAATATGAGGCTTGCGGCCGCATGCATCAGATATGAATTCTTGCCGGTAATTATCATACCATTCCCCAGTTCAATAGCAGCGCCGCAGTAAATTCCCTCGTTCCCCTTTCCCTGCTCATATCCTTCCCGTGCAGCGACACGGGCAGGCTCAACCACTCTTCTGTTTTCACCCGTAATGCCCATCTCTTTCATAAGGAGTTCGGCACGTTCCACCGTTTCTCTTTCAGTCAGACCCATCGCATATTCACATGAATAACGATAATATCTCCTGATAATCTCCTGAAGTGCCGCCTCTCGTACGATATCATCATCAATGATTCCGAAACCAGCGCGATTCACACCCATATCGGTCGGTGATTTATAAGCTGACGGCGCGCCTGTAATCTTCTCCAGAATTCTCTTAAGAACCGGAAATGCTTCAATATCACGGTTATAATTGACCGCCTGCTTGTTATATGCCTCGAGATGAAACGAATCTATCATATTAAAATCCCTGATATCAGCCGTCGCTGCCTCATAGGCCACGTTTACCGGATGCTTCAGCGGCAGATTCCAGATGGGAAAAGTTTCAAACTTGGCATATCCAGAGCCGATGCCTTTCTCGTGATCATGATAGAGCTGTGAGAGACATGTCGCCAGCTTGCCACTGTAAGGTCCGGGACCCGTTACGACAACAATGGGACTGCCGGTTTCAATGCATTCATTCGCTCCGTATCCATCATCGCTCACAATGGCATCAATATCGGTAGGATACCCCTTGGTATACCGATGTGCATAAACACGAATGTTGCGACGCTCCAATCGGTTTTTAAAGAGCTTTGCCGAAGGTTGATTCTCAAAGCGGGTAATCACAACCGCGGTTACCCCCAATCCCCATTCACCGAGATCGTCAATCAATTTCAACGCATCGGCATCATAGGTAATACCGAAATCGGCCCGTACCTTTTTCCTCTCAATATCACCAGCGTAAATACAGAGAATAATATCCGCCTTGTCTTTGAGTTTCTGCAGCAACCGCATCTTCACATTCGGATCAAAACCGGGGAGCACCCGCGCCGCATGATAATCGTAGATGAGTTTCCCACCGAATTCGAGGTAGAGCTTGTTGTTAAAAAGCTTCACTCGCTCAAGAATTGCCTCTGTCTGTTCCTCAAGATATCGCTCATTATCAAACCCAATCTTCTGTCTCATACATCTCATCCATTAGAAAAATATATGGTGTAATCGATATCGATTCCGATGTGAAAAGTCAATCGTAATCTTAAATGATAATTCTTAAAAAATCCAGTTTTGACACATTCGCCCCATATGTCGGATGAGGATCTGTTCTTTTTAAAAGCTCAAGGTACGGATATGCTCGTTCAAACGAATAAATTCCAAAGATTAGTTGACATACTGAAAATAGAGGAAAGAAGTAGGAGAGTACATGATGCTGTGATGAGCATTCTGCAACAGGTGTCATTGCTGATGAAAAGCATGGGACTCCTGCATTACCCTGTTTGAGAGCACGCAATGGGCGATTCGGTAACCTATAAAATTCTCAGAGAACATCTCATAGAGGGGACGCTGGAAACCGGTCAGGAGATCGGTATCCGGATCGATCAGACCCTTACTCAGGATGCAACGGGAACGATGGCATATCTCCAGTTTGAGGCCCTGAGTATACCCCGGGTAAAAACTGAGCTCTCGGTATCGTATGTGGATCATAACACCCTGCAGATGGGTTTTGAAAATGCTGACGATCACCGATATCTGCAGACGATGAACGATGCCTATGGCATATATCATTCAAAAGCGGGGAATGGCATCTGTCATCAGGTTCACCTGGAACGATTCGGCAGACCCGGCGCGACTCTTCTCGGCTCAGACAGCCACACACCCACCGGCGGCGGTTTAGGCATGATTGCCATCGGTGCCGGCGGACTGGATGTTGCCGTTGCCATGGGAGGCGGTCCCTTCTATCTCATCACGCCACAGATAATACATATTCACCTGACCGGAGAATTGCGTCCATGGGTCTCCGCAAAGGACGTTATACTTTCGTTACTGGAGACGCTCACCACCAGGGGGAACGTAGGCTCAGTACTTGAGTACTCCGGCCCCGGCGTAAAAACACTGACGGTCCCCGAGCGAGCAACCATAACCAATATGGGCGCCGAGATCGGCGTTACCACCTCAATCTTCCCGAGCGATGAGATAACCAGGGATTTCCTGCAAGCTCAGCACAGGGGGAAGATATGGAAAGAGATAATCGCAGATGTCGATGCGCCATTTGACAGAACACTGGAGCTCAATTTATCGGAGATCGTTCCCATGGTCGCATGTCCTCATTCGCCAGACAATGTGAAACGGGTATCGGAGATATCGGGGTTGAAGGTACATCAGGTTGCCATCGGGAGCTGCACCAACTCGTCATACAAAGACCTCGTCACCGTCGCAAGAATCCTCAAGGGTAAAAAAGTTCATCCCGACGTAAGCCTCATCATCGCGCCTGGATCAAAACAGGTGCTCGAGATGATCGCCAGAGATGGCTGGCTCGCCGAGTTAATAGCAAGCGGAGCGAGGATTATGGAAGCAGCGTGCGGTTTCTGCATCGGTGCCGGGCAGGCACCTGTCACTGAGGGCATTTCATTGAGAACCATAAACAGAAACTTCGAAGGGCGATCAGGCACACCCTCGGCTCAGGTTTACCTGGTCAGCCCCGAGGTGGCAGCAGTTTCAGCTCTTGAAGGAATGCTGATTGACCCCCGTGAGAGCCGGCATGCCTATCCCCGGGTGCGTCTTCCGAAAAAATTCATCATCGATGACTCACTTATATTGCCCCCCTCACTGAAAAAGGGCAGCATTATCAGAGGCCCGAATATTGGCGAGCCCCCGCACACCGAACCACTGGTGAACAATATGGAAGGAGTAATTGGCATCAAAGTGGGGGATAAGATAACAACGGATCACATCATGCCTGCCGGCCCGAGACTCAAGTACCGCTCAAACATTCCGAAATACGCAGAATACGTCTTTGAAAATACCGATCCGGGATTTGCACGGAGATCACTCGAAAACAAGCAGCAGGGAGTGGTCACGGCGATTATTGGCGGACACAGCTACGGTCAGGGTTCCAGCAGAGAGCATGCAGCCCTCTGCCCGATGTATCTTGGCGTGCGTCTGGTCATGGCAAAATCCTTTGAACGGATTCATGCGGCAAATCTTATCAACTTTGGCATCGTACCCCTCATATTCACTTCAGAAGCAGATTACGATTCCATTGAGCAGAATGAGCACTTCAGGGCGGAGAATCTCCACAGTGCAATTATGACGAAGCGGATAACAATAGAGATCACCGATAAATCATATGAGTTCCTGATATTCGCATCGAAAAGGCAGCGGGAGATACTTCTCGCGGGGGGGCTTCTCAACTACACCAAGAAGAGAATATGAATTACGAGGGAATGATCCTCATGAGCCTGACATTGAAGGAGCAGAAAGGGAGCCATCCTTTTTTCTTGGCTTTTTCAAAAGAAACCACCAGATGAGGCATGTATTGGGGCTCGTAGGGTTCCCGCAGCGGCATCCAGCCGATCTCGCCGAGCAGCTTATTCCCCTTCCTGTTATTGCACCATCTACACGCACATACGAGATTATTCCAGCTGGAGAACCCCTCACTGAGCGGTCTGTTCGTAACCTCCATCCACCTGCTCCGGGGTATCAGATGATCCACCGTGAGATCTCGCATGGTAAATCTCTTCCCGCAGTACTGACAGGTCATATCATCACGGTATATCACATTGAGTTTTGAGAAGGTGACACGTCTCTTCGGCAGGTTGCTATAACCGATAATCGAAATGACCGAAGGGATTCTCATCGCGAAAGAAGGTGATCGAATATATTTCTCCTCTTCCACAACCGGAACGGCTTTCTCCGCCGTCACCAGGCATATCGCATCTCTCACCGAAGTAATTCTGATGGGAATGAACCCAGAGTTTAAAACAAGAACATCAGTATTGAGCATGACAGAAACACATCTACTTTTTCTATTGTTTACCGAACACATGGAGGATACCCTATAACGTCCCGATTCGTCAAGAAGTTTTAAGGGAACATCAGGCGGCCTAAAACATATGGGTAAAAAATTATTAGAATTGAATCTCATGCTATAAAACAAAAAAAGAAAGTTGTTCATTCGATGCAACCTTCTCATTCCTTTTCTGTTAGCCGGCAAGCAGCAGTAAGAAAATAATTTATTATGGGCACCTCTAAAAACCGGTATTTACATTGATCCTCTAATTGGTAAATACTGGTTTTATCAGACATTGAGCCCACAGCGACACGATGTCGCGCATGCCAGCGTGCACAGGAGGTGCAAAACAACGATGGCCAGGGGGACATCCTATTAATAGTTTTGAGAAGTCCCCCTATATTAATCAGAGCCCGCGAGAGAAATATATAAAACAATAATTTTAAGGATATATTATAATCATAAATAATAAAAATTTGGTTGCACATTTTCACTTATCAGGTAACCTGAGATGAAAATGCTATGGGCGAAGGAGAATCAGATCATGAGACCCAACGCAAAGCACGCTATCACCGCTCTAATCATCGTTTTCTCATTCATCGGCGTCTCCTGTGAGCTTGACGTACCCATCAATGAAATGGGCCTCGCAAAAATGACCATAAGCAGAGGCGCTGAGGTCAAGGCTGAAAAATACGCCCCTGACGAACTGAAAAAAGCACGTGAGCACCTCCTGCTCAGCCATGAGGACCTCAAGAAGGAAGAAACAGGGGATGCGAAGGAGAATGCAAGGAAAGCACTCGACTATGCCCGAAAAGCAGTGGAAAAATCACTCCCGCTCCTTTCGAAGGATACTCTCGACGAGGCCCAGAAGCTGCATGGCGAGGTCGAAAAGCTCTTTGCCGAAAAGTATGCCCCGCAGGAGTTTAACGAATCAACCAGAAATCTCAATGAAGCGAATTCGCTTCACACAGAAGGGAAATACTGGGATGCCTATTTGAAGTCCACTGCGGCCATTCAAAACGACACCGTTGCAAAAACGAAATCTCTTCCGCACCTCTCAGAGATAAAATCAAACATTGAGAGGATGAAGAAGGAAGTAGAATCTCTCAAAGCGATGAAAGGAGATACATTCGCATCGAACGAACTGAACAGCGCATTGTCACTTCTCGGTAATGCTGAAACTGAAGCGAATGCAATGAACGCGAAGGGGGCTCAGGAGAAAATCGACGAGGCACGGAAGAAACTTGAGAGCGCGACACAAAAGACACAGAAGGGAGTTGCCGGAGAAAAAATCGAGGAGGCAGAAAGCGCACTCGCTGAAACCAAAAAGTCCAGATTGCAGGATCTCTATAGCAGTGAAATTCAAAAGGCTTCAACCCGTATCGCTGAAAGTAAAAAACTCTATGACAGCCAATCATATAAAGATTCAATAGCGCAATCGGATGAGGCCATCACGATACTCAAGGGGGTGAATACTGCGCTCCTCACCAAGGAGGAGGAACTTAAAAAGAGAGCGAACAATCAAATTGAGTCTGCTGAGAACAGCCTGAAGAAGATACAGGAATCAGAGATAAAGGATTCATATAAAGACGATATCGAAAAGGCCATTCCGCTCATCAGCAGGAGCAAAGAACTCTACAGTGAGGAATCCTACCAAGGATCCATTGCCGCTTCAGACGAAGCGCTCAAGATTCTCACCGCCATCACTATTGCAATGGAGAAAAGGGCCGAGGAGGCACGGCTTTCAAAAGAAGGCGATAAGGGGGGAGAATATGTGGTGAAGCTGAATCCACAAAAAAGGGACTGCCTCTGGAGAATTGCATTTTATGTTTACAAGGACGCCCGATTATGGCCTCTGATTTATACCGCCAACAGGAACAAAATCAAGGATCCCGATCTCATCTATCCTGGCCAGCGGTTTCTCATTCCACCGGTTCCCTCAAAAGAGAAAAAAGAGGATGCCTCGAAAGACGATAGCGCGGTATTAGAAGATAAGGAGCGGGACACTCCCTCTGAGTAGATGTGCATTGATACTTCTTAGAGTCGCTATCACCTTTATTGTATTTCTCAGCATCCCTGTTGCAGCGAAAGATATTAATCTTGACGAGATATATATAAAGCGATCGTCCCCTCTTCTGAAAAAGCTTATCTTTCAGAAGCTCGATACCTATGAGAAGCTCGGAGCACATTTTGTCGACCGGAACGTTATTTTTTCAGGCTGGCATTCGGGAGATCAGATTATCTATATAAAGGAGGTACCCGGGAACCTCAATATCGTTTATCGCTACTGGTTTCGACGGAACCGAGGTGAAGAGATTTGCCGTGTCTCCGGTATCATCACCTACTGCCGAATCACCCCGAATGGAAGATATCTCATTATGAAACGGCTCATTCAGCGGGAGGAAATAATTCCCCGCGGAGAGCGTGTCCTCATAGACATCGAATCGAATAAGCAGTCTGTGGTGAAAACACGATCCCCCTTCGCCGACTTCTCTCTTGCCGTCAACGGTGCTTCACTCCTCTATGAGTCACGACGTGGCATTGTTGTGCGTAAACTCGATTCCGGTATCGAACGATTACTCCTTCGGAGAAAGAGATACGCTGACATCATAACCTCAAAGAACCCATCGATAGCCTATATCTCACCGAACCGGCGAAAGATACTGGTTATAAACGGAGCCGGCGGTATCTATCGGGGGAAACTGGTCGAGGGTGCTTCCCGACAGGTATCCGGGATATCTTCGGCGACAGAAATATTCTGGATCAACAACAGGTCCTTCATCTTCCGAAGAGGATCTGTGGGAAACTATTCTGCGATACTCTATGATACGGATATAAGGAGAAAAAAAGTACTCCTCAGAAATTCACTCAATACGAATCTCTTCTACTCATATCATGCGAAAATCCTCTCTCTCCTTAAGGATCAGATAATCATACTCTATTTTATCGCTCAAAACCGGCTGGTGAATACCGGCGTTGAGGGGGAGGATATCTCTTTCGATCCCGGAGGCAGATTCTTTACCACTCTCTTGTGCAGGAAACTCTTTGTACTGAATCTTCAGAACGTTATACGGCGTCGCATCGAGCTGAGACGAACCTGGTCATCACTTCTCAACCTCTATCAACAGCTGGAGGGGAAAAGCGAAGACTTTGAAAACGAGTTTTCGGGGTACTATATTAAAAGGAAGGCAACCATGTACCGAAAACTCCTGCACGAGTAATTGGCACAGATTATAACGACCAGTATGTTTTTAGATTATGGCACCTCTAAAACTCTTTTCAACCTGTAAACCTGATGAAATGAAAAGGGTTTTACCTAAGTATTCGTCCACAGCGGCACGCTGTCGCCCACGCCAGCGTGCACAGGATGCGCAAAAGAACGCCGGCGAGGGGTACATCATACTAATAGTTTTTTAGAAAGCCCCTTATATTAATTAAGATTGCAGTAATTGAAAGATATCCTCTGGTTTCTTCAGGAGGATGCGCGCACCATTCGCTGTAAGCTCATGCGCATCTCTGAACCCCCAGAGCACACCAACAGCATGCATCCCTGAACCGACCGCCGTCTTCATATCGGTACCGGTATCGCCACAATAGAGAAATTTCGACGTGCTCAGGGACATCGATTGGGCGATTTCCAGTGCTGCTGATGGATCCGGTTTTTTCGGAACTCCCTCACGTGCTCCCAAGACCTGCTCAAATTCCCAGTTCCCGAGCAGTTGAGAAACAACCATCCGGGTAAAATCGTGCGGTTTATTCGAGAGAATGGCCATTCTCACGCTATCTCTGCCGAGCTCCGTGAGCATAGATTCAATGCCGGGATAGGGTTTTGTAAACCGATGCCAGTTCTGTGTATATATCTCATTCATTCTCCCGGAACACTCCGCAACGGTACTGTCATCACGATGATTTTCGGGAAGTGCCCGTCTCACCAGCATCTCCATTCCATCACCAACCATCAACTTATACTTATCAACTTCATGCATCGGAAATCCATAGAAGTCGAGAACGGCATTCATTGAGGAGGCTATATCATCAATTGTATCCAGGAGGGTGCCATCGAGATCGAAAATAATTGCTTGATAATTCATGGGTGTATAATGTCGCTCGCACACTTATATGATCAACTATCGACCACAATGAAATATCAGCACGTGCGCTGGTTGGTCAATATAATTTTTTAAAAATCACTCGAATAATCTTCTTAAGAAGGTGACGCTCCGACGATAGGGTGGATACCGAAAGGGAATGTCCCATCTCGAGCTCTTTTTAAAGACACTTTTCAGATGTGAAAATGTATCAAAACCATCTTTGCCATGATAAACGCCCAGACCGCTCTCTCCAACGCCACCAAAGGGGAGAAAGTAATTCCCCACATGAATTACGGTATCATTGATGCAAAGACCTCCCGAAGAGGTTTCATGTATGACCCGATTCCGGGACTCCCTATTTTTCGTAAAGAGGTAGAGCGCAAGAGGCTTTGCAAAAGTATTCACTACCGATATCGCTTCATCGAGTGTCTGAAAACTGAGCACGGGCAACAGTGGACCGAATATCTCCTCTTTCATAATCGGATCCGCAAGGGAAATCCCTTCAAAGACGGTGGGAGCTATGTAAAGATCAGATGCATCCATTTCACCGCCGGCAACAATGCGACCTCTATCCATCATTTTCGAAAGCCTTTCAAAATGACGTTGATTGATGATTCTGCTATAGTGGCTCTTCTGAGGATTCTCTCCATAAAACGCTCGAATGTAATGAGCCACTCTCTCAATGAGATTCTCACGAATCGACTCCTGGACGAGCACAAAATCCGGTGCGAGGCATGTCTGCCCGGCATTGATAAACTTGCCCCATACGATTTTCTTTGCAGCAGTATCACTATCAGCATCATCCGTTACAATCACCGGGCTCTTCCCACCAAGCTCAAGAGTAAGAGGAGTCAGATGCCGTGCGGCTGCCTCCATAATTACTTTCCCAACAGCGGTTCCACCGGTAAAAAAGATATAGTCGAACTTTTCATCGAGGAGGTTCTGCGTTGTCTCCGCACCACCCTCAACGACAGCGATATAGGAGGGGCTGAATGTTTTATCGATTATCTCTGCTATAACACGTGAGGTATGTGGCGCCAGTTCAGATGGCTTGAGAATACTGGTGTTGCCAGCAGCGATAGCACCGATAAGTGGAGCAATAATAAGCTGAAAAGGATAGTTCCATGGACCGATGATAAGCGTAATACCATAGGGTTCAGGCAACACGGAACTCGACGCCGGAGCAAAAACGAGCGGTGTCTTTGCTCTCCGTGGCTTCATCCACCGTTTCAGATACCTCACCGCATGATCAATCTCCTGGTAGAGGAATGCTATCTCACTTGCATAGGCCTCGTATTCCGGTTTGTTGAGATCCATCTTCAATGCTTGAAGTATTGACGACGTATTCGCCTCAATGGCATTTCGCAACCGCTTTAATTGATTCTTTCGAAACTTCAGAGTTCTTGTTTCGCCAGTCCGAAAATAAGAACGCTGATCCTCAATCAATTGATCCATAGATAGCACCTCTCTTATTACAGAATTATTCATCGCCTTTATTAATAGCACATGTTATCTTAACAATCAAGCTATTAAGTAATTTAGGTTATACTAATATTATTAATTATCAGATAAGATAATTTCTTAACTGTGTCAATGGTCCAACAGTTTTCTTCGATTATGCGAGAACAGAGAGAACATATACTCATGAGACGAAAAAATCCTTTGACGCCTCTTCTGCGGATATAGTATAGACTCCCAGTCAATGTTTTCGTAAACATACGATACGTCTAATGCCATGATGTGCAGCTTCCAGGAGCTCACCGATGAAAACGGTTGTGATGTAATGTACAAGCCATTTTTAAGGATTTTTCTCATCGCCTTTGCGCTCATCTCAGGCATGTACCTCATTGTCATCAATGAGATCGTTCTGGGCCTGTTTATTATTGCTGCATCACTTCTCCTCAGTTACGGATTTTTGAAATACCATGAGTGAGCAACAGAAAAAATAATTGTCATATTATTGAATTGACATTTAATCATTTTTATTATATGGCGTATTCTCTTGAGGCCTGCCTCGAGGAGGCTTGTTCTGTTTCTTTAAGCAGCTGAGGATTGCCTGCGAAGCAGGATCGCCTTATAACAGTATACACCGTCGATGCTGCAGGCATCGACTGCAGGATTACTGCCAGCATGTTACGGGGGAGTTTATTTATATTTATCATAACCATAAAATCGTTCATGGCGCAATTCACTCCCGGATAGTATAACGCTGGTAGTGTACTATAATGCTCATCATTGAGGGCTATCATTTCTGGAAATACTCATTTTCCAGTAAGAGCAAAGACATTTTCAACTCTCGGGGGTTGTATGGATAGAAACCTTGCTCTTGAAGCTGTACGGGTTACTGAAGCTGCTGCCATATATGCAAGCAGGTATATGGGAAGAGGTGATGAAGAGCTGGCAAACGATTCGGCAATAGAGGCGATGGCGAAAGCATTTTCATCAGTTTCGATAGATGGCAAGATTATAATCGGCGAGACCGGAAAACCGGGCAATATCCTTGAGCGAGGAAGAGAAATCGGCAACAAGAATGGACTTGCAGTTGATGTCGCACTTAATCCGCTCGACGGAAAGCGATCCTGCGCAAGCGGTGGCCAGAACACCATATCCTCCATAGCCTTTGGCGAAGAGGGTTCATTCTTTCCAGCTCCGCCGATATATATGGAGAAGATTGCAGTTGGAAAAGGGGCAAGGGGAGTTATCGATATCACACAACCACCCGATATTAACATTAAACGTATTGCCCGTGCGAAGGATAAATACATCGAGGATATCACGGTTTGCGTCCTCGACAGGGATCGGCACGTGGAGCTTATCGGATATATTAGAGATGCAGGCGCTCGAATAAAACTGATAAAAGATGGTGATATTTCCGGTGCCATTGCCACTGCGATGGAGGATAGCTCCATCGATATCCTCATGGGAGTTGGTGGAGCTCGCGAGGGCATTCTCGCCGCCGCAGCTATCAAATCACTCGGCGGGGATATACAGGCGCGTTTTGTCTATCGAAACGATGCCGATCGTGAAATGGTGATTGCAGCGGGAGAAAAAGATCTCGACAAGATTTATATGATAAATGATCTCGTTAAGGGCAAAGACATCATGTTCTCTGCGACAGGTGTTACCGACGGGGAACTCCTGAAAGGTGTTCGCTTCTATTCAGGAGGTGCCGAAACACACTCAATTGTAATACGGGCAAAGACGCACACATTTCGATCCATTGCAGCAATGCACTATTTTGACTATAAACCGATGTACTGAAAGGGGAGCTATCGGCAGCGCGTGCATTTCAGACTAGCGAGGTGTTGATTATGAAATTCTTCATCGATACGGCGAATATCGAGGAAATAAGAAAGGCAAAGGGGCTGGGCATACTTGACGGTGTCACGACGAACCCGACGCTCATCAGCAAGGTCAATCGCCCCTACAACGAAGTGCTCACAGAGATCGCACGTGAAGTTGACGGACCGGTTTCAGCCGAAGTGATCGCCGTGGACTTCGAAGGAATTGTGCGAGAGGCCCGTGAGCTGGTTAAAATAGGCGACAATATTAATATAAAGGTACCGCTCATCGAAGAGGGGCTCAGAGCGGTAAAGACACTTTCATCAGAGGGAATAAAAACAAACGTGACGCTCTGTTTCAGCGCAACGCAGGCGCTTATGGCAACAAAAACC
>CAZZCF010000112.1:0-14665 GCA_964652955.1 uncultured Leptospirales bacterium | reverse complement strand
AGCAGTTAACGATTAACACGATTAATGTCAAATTGTATTATGATTTTACTAAAATCAATGATAGGAAACTGAACAAAACATCATATATCTATCAGCGGTTCTTCATAATTTTTTAGGAAGAAACAAAATATTTATTGAATGTTTTTGATGAGAGAATATGAATAAATTTTATAAGGAAAATCTTTCAACTACTACCTACCATATATGAAAAAGAAAGACATACAGGGAAAATCCGACAAGAATGTTCTTATAAAAAAAATTTAAAAAGATGAAAAAAATAGTTGAAAAAATACTATACATATATATACTATACATATATGGAACATAAAAGGGTTTAAACAATGCAGAAGATTCGGTTTTCTGAATGCAACAAGCAACACCCAAATACAGTTCTTAATAAAGATGCAGATTTAAACGGGAGGGTCTCCCTGACCGGAATTATCTGCCCGGAGTGCGGAAACCGCCTGATACCCGACTCCGGATGTTTCTTCTGTCGGGTTTGCGGTTTTTCACAGTGTATCCCATCATAAGAGCAGGAGTGTAATGATAACAAATGAAACAACTCTACCTTTTTATGAGGCTTCCCGAACGGGAGCTGATTGTCGTTCTCATGAGGAAAAATCATCTCTTTATCAGAAAGGAGAACAAAAAGAGCATTATCCCGAAAGCGGAAAAAAAGCACATTTCATGAGCATTGATGAAATAGCAGAAAAAGTACTGGTTATGTTCAGGGGAAATATAATTACAGCACATGAGCTGCTAAAGGTAATGGAATTGTAATGTAGAATGCTAACAGTGAAGAGTAAAGGGACAGTGTTATACCTCCTGTAATCTCCCGAGCAGAAAAAACTCCCCCTATCCTACTCACATCCCTTCAACTATAACCCTGTCCCTTTTTCTATTCCTTTTACAACCTTTCCGAAGGAGGGACTTGAACCCTCACGGAGTTGCCCCCGGCGGATTTTGAGTCCGCTGCGTCTACCAATTCCACCACTTCGGCATTTCAAATAGAAAAACTTCCAGCATACAACAGGTATCCTCTATGCTATTCAGGCTGGGGAATATCATCAACCTCGAGATATTTACCCTTTGCTCGTGCCACTATCTTACCCATCTCATTCTCAATCTCGGCTCTGTTCTCGATAATTCGCTTGTTTTTCTTGACGTACCATCCTCTGATATAGAGGCTTTCATTTATGAACGCGGGTTGCAGAAAACGGATTGTCATCTCACCTGTGAGAGCAATAACTTCCATATACTTGTTCACGGTCATCATTGTCTCATCGAGCAAAGCGGCGATAATTCCGGCATGAATGATATTCGGTGGCCCTTCTAACCTCTGTTGCGCCGTGTACTCACCATAAGCAGTTCTGGTGTCCTCATCAAACTTGAGCTTGAGTTTAAGGCCACACTCGTTATTCTCACCGCATCCAAAACAGGTTTTATCCTCAAATTCTATCATGCACGCAATTCTTCGGAACTTATTTCCATTTGTCAATTACTTTTTAACACGGTCACTGTTAGAGTCACAGCGCGGTATTCTCTCTGAATATCCCCTATCCGCACAGTTTTACCATTGAAGTGCACATTCTCCGTGAACAGACAGCTTCCGGTGTCTTCTTATACCCTATCGAATACCCTATCGAAGGTCTTTGAAATAGTTTCTCCGACAAATAAGACAAGGATACTTTTAAAAACTGATATGATGTCCCCTTGGCCAGCGTTGTTTTACGCATCCTGTGCACGCTGGCATACGCAACTTCGTGTCGCTGCGTGCATAAAGCCTGATAAGACCGGTATTTACAATTTGCGGATCAATGTGAATGCCGGTTTTTAGAGGTGCCCATAAATCAAGTGAACGGTATATTCAGAGAATTAAAGCGGAGGAAAGGGGCGTTTCAACGCCGGCGCAAGCAGGCTGCTTATTCAAGAGCGCCCTTATCATCCTGCAATTTCTTAAGGAGAATATCGACTTCATCCTGGTCGAGCCATTCATCGACATGTATCGGCTGAGCATCCGTCAACACGAGATACATCTCCATTGCCATGATCAGATCCTCTTTTGACAGGATACCCAGTGTTACCAGAATCTCCCCCAGCAGTCGCTCAGGATTGTGCTGCTGCATATCAAGGGCATCGGCGAGCTCTTCTTCTGAAATGATATTATTCTCCACAAGAAATTCACCAACGCGTATCTCAGGTATATGTTTCTCTTCCATAATACTATACTGTAATACCGTAAAGCGTGCAGCCCCAGAAGTGGATATAAAAGTAGCCCACCACTATCGCAATGTCAAGCTCAAAAATCCTTGACGAAAGATCTGCACCACCGCTATAATCAGGCATGATACCTGCTGCCGCTGGTTTGTCTCCGAAGAGGAGCGTTTGCCAAAAAGGGTGATGGTGAGAGGGTGGTGAAAACAGCCAGAATAACCATTGCGGGCATTTCCACGATAGCTCTTACAATGCTTACGCTCATGCTCTCAACGAACGTGTTCTCTCGCCGTATCATCGCAGAGTATATCGGAATGCAGAACTGCATCGATTGCCATGGAAATGACGCCATCGGCAATCAGTATCGGGTATGGACAGCATCACCTCACGCGAAAGCCTATCAGATGCTCTCTTCAGCGGCATCATTCGCTATCGCAAAAAAATACTGCATCACCGATCCCGCAAACAACCCCACATGCCTCAAATGTCACACAACAGGCGGCGGCAAGGTGAAAATCACAAAGAAAGAAGGCGTTGGCTGTGAAGCATGTCATGGACCGGGGAGCAGATACTATGAATTCAGCAATCATGCATCTTTCTGCAATCGACAGAGCGCGTATCTGAAAGCCATAAAGCTCGGCATGTATCCGATCATCGGCATTGATGGCATAAAAGCGAGGGAGAAGCTCTGCAGGCATTGCCATACCGAAACGAGACCCTGCCTCCCCGAGGACCGTGAAGAACAGAGACGTCAGAAACTCCCCCTGCAGCTTATTGCTGACTTTGTCTTTAAACATCCGCTCAGGAGATAGAGACATCTCAATCCCGAACAAGCCACCGCAATCCCGCTACCTTTTTGAGCAGCGCATGCATCGAATCGGAGAGGGAGAGGAGCTCACCGTAAACATTACTGTCGATCAGGCTCGGAAGTGAATAGATGTCGTTGCCACCGGCGTTAATCTCCTTTTGCAGTGTCCCGGAAAGGGCATCCGCCGGATAACTGGTTACTGCATTAAGATGCTCGATTTTATGAAACAGCTCAAGCCGAAAGAGAAACGTAATGAGAAAGCTGAAGAGCTCATCGGTTGAGAGAATCACCTTCGTCAAGCGATTCAATCCCGAGATGATCTCGGTTACAAAGAGCTCCTCGATATCCTTATAAACAATAAGAGGAAGCTTCTTTATTTTTGAATGGGTATACGCTCGCCGAACAAAATCGTTAACATCAAAGTGTTCAGTTCCGAGATTGATCAGCACCAGTTGAGCAGTGTATTTCTGAACTGTCTCGAAGAGCTCATCAAGCGTCGTTATAAAGAGGGGCTGATAGTGAAATCTCATGAAGATTCCCCGCATGATTGATTGGCGAGGGGGAGCATCATCGAGTATTATCACCTTTCCCATGCTCTTTGAAGGGGCATTGATAACGGTGATATAATCACGGAGGGTGAGCGGATCATGACCCTCGAGAATATCAGGAATACCATATTTCCGAGAAAGAGCTCGTAACCGGTCAGTGAGAACACCCGTGACGAGTATAACGGTCATCTCCTTTTTCACAAGGAGCTCAAGCAAATCGGTACACCGCTCAATGGTCTCATCACGAACGTCAAGAACCGCAAGATCCGAAACGGAACCGGCGCGTTCTATTACGGCACAGAGATCATCATCCGTCGGCGAGAATTCCCGCACTGGAAATCCCGCATTCTGAAGCGATTCCCGGTAAAGCCTGTTCCTGAAGGTTATGAGAAAAATTTCATTCATTGCCGTGAACGTGCAAAATAACATCTATTTATTAGAGAGCCGAAAGATCTCTTCAAATAGTACGATTACCGATTACCGTTTATGGCATCACTCTAAAAAGTGAATTCCGGTAGAAATTTTGTGTTTCAAAGAGTGTATTTCTGATGTAATTCAAATCTGATTTAAATTTTTGCAGTAGTGCCATTTGTTGCAACAAATAATCACAATAAAATTTTCCCTGAATACCTCAAAAAGCGTAACCGCAGATAAACGCAAATTAATACAGATGAATGCCGATTATTTATTTCATGCCCGGCTCATCCGCCCCCGAACACCTCTCCGATATAATAAAAGAGCATCAACCCGCTCACTATCACTTTCAATACTACTCCCGCCAGGACGCCAATCACTGATCCGAAGGACGATTTGAGCGCTTCGGCAAACTCCTTCCCCATTGTAAGCTCCCCAATGAGCGCCCCGACAAAGGGGCCCACGATAATTCCTATCGGCGGGAAAAAGATCATGCCGAGACCCAGCCCGATACCTGCTCCCCATACTCCCCGACTGGTTCCACCAAACCGCTTTGCTCCCATGAGAGGCAGGAGATAGTCCAGGAGAACAACGATACAAGTAACAATGGCAAATTTAATCAGGAAGTCTGTCGTGAAATTGCCATAGCCGCTCCACTGCAACAGGAGAAGGGCGACATAGCTTACGGGAGGTCCCGGAAGAATCGGAACAAAGCAGAATATAAATCCCGCGACGATGAGCAGCGCCGAAAGGACCAGGAGTATTTCATTGAGATAGGGCATGTTCTCTCTTAATGGGTACCGCTAAAAACCAGTATTTACATCGATACCCCAATTGTACATACTGGTTTTATCAGACATTGAGCCCACAGGGGTGCATTATATTAATAATTCTTAGAAGTCCCCTTATTAAACTTCACCACAATAGATTACCGTTGCTTCTGCCGTGAGCACGCAACAATAATCAGCGGGAAACACCATATTATAGAAGATATCCCCCAATACCGTTGGGGGATATCTTGGCAAAAGATACAGAGAAACAACAACAGAGATTACCTGGCAAGCTCTCCGTAAATATAGGAGTATGCTGCCATCAAAATGGTAAAGAAGAGCGCATAGCCTGCGATGTAGATGATAATCATGAGGAAAGTCCCGAAACCACCGAGAAAACCGAATATCTTTCCGAAAATCCAGAAAACGATCAGGAGTGCAATTATCAGTGCTATCTCGAGAACGAGCATGCCAAGAAAGATTGTCCACTTCTTTCCATAGGTCATGGTGTTGCTCTTGTTGATCGCTTCTATCGGATTCTCACCCTTATCGACAACCAGCAATGGTGCGAGCATCCAGGCGATAAAAATCACAATACCGGGAATGTAGAGAAAGAGCGTACCCACCATAACGCCGGCCATCATGAAACCCCAGACGAGAATCCATTCACCCATCACCTTGCGATAGGCCGGATTGAATATCTCGGTCATGGATATCTCCTCATCGCGAGACATCTTGGTAATTACACCTGTCCATAACCCGATCGTTGTTCCAACATTGAGATAGGGTATCCAGATGGTAACAATCCAGAGAACTGTATTGACCAGGACAGGGACAAGATTCTTCAAGCCACGCTGTATACCAACCTGTATTATGCTGACTATCGTAAAACCTTCCATAAAATGCCTCCCTCACTTAATATTGAGAATTGAATCATATATAAATCGACATCTTAACTATATACACCGAATACCATGAATGTCAAATGATATTTTCTCGCATTCACTTTTTTATGCTCAGGGCTTTCACCCAACACCAGTGAAATCGCGGCAAGGGCGAGCAATATGCGAGACGTCGACGTCTTATAGAGCGACATGCCTGCAATCGGCGAGACGCCGACGTCTCGCCTTTCTGCACCTATCAATTGCTTGACATGTCCCCCCGTACCGCTATAATCGAACACATTATTCCTGACTATGACGAGGTCGCTTTATGGAAAAGCAAAGCTTCTCACGACGGATTCTCTTCCCCATTGCGCTGGTCATGGGGACGATGATCATCTCAATCAATGCCTACGATCTCTCACGCTCCATCGAGAATCAAACACTGCATCAGAGTATTGCTCATATTTCAGCGGTCCTCATGTTCCTCAGCATCTGGCTCGGAGCGCTCTTTGCGAACACCATCGCCTTTTTCAGGGGAGCGAGCTTCGGTGAGCGATTGATCGTATGTCTCGCAACACCGATTGTCTGGTGCACCAAGTCAATATTGTATTTCAGAGGATTTCGTACCGTTGGCGAGATGATCTTCCTTATATTTTTCCCTGTCTTCATCGGAACGCTCGCCGTAGCAGTTCTCTGTATGGGATTATCGGAAATATGGTGCAGGATTATCTACCGGAGAAGGAGTGAATATGCCGACCTCAAGATATTTGAATTGAGCAACACGCTCGCTCTTATTATTGGCATTGGGCTCACCACCCTTTTTCTGTGGCATGGAGGGCTCTTCTATGCATACAACATTTATATGGCCGCATATGAATATATCTTCCAATAGATTCAAATACCTATCATTTATTGTGATAATGGAGAACATCTTATGAAATACCATAAAAGCAACTTCTCACAATCGATAACACGCCGTGATGCGCTCAAAGTTATGGGCGGTGCTGCTCTTTCATTATTGTTCGGCTATGATCATTCAAAAAAATTAATCGCTCAAACAAAAAAACCAAATGTTATTTTCGTCCTGACCGACGATCACCGTTGGGATGCCATGAGCTGCATGGGACATCCCTTTCTGAAAACCCCGAACCTGGACCGAATCGCCAACGAAGGAATTCTCTTCGAAAACGCCTTTGTGACAACTTCACTGTGCAGCCCCTCGCGGGCGAGCTTCCTGTCAGGGCAGTATGCTCACACTCACGGTGTTATACACAACTACACGCCATGGAATGAAAGCAACACGACCTTCCTCGAGCTCATAAAGAAGGCCGGATACGACACCGCTTTCATCGGCAAGTGGCACATGCCCGGCGAGGGCTTGCCGAAGCTGCGGGGACTCGATCACTTCATCACCTTTACCATGCTCAGCGGGCAGGGAGTCTACTACGATTGTCCCCTCTTCATTGACGGAGTGGAAACAGAGCGGAAGGGTAAATATATCACCGAGGATCTCACCGACTTCGCGCTGAAA
Source organism: uncultured Leptospirales bacterium (assembly GCA_964652955.1). Lineage (GTDB taxonomy): Bacteria > Spirochaetota > UBA4802 > UBA4802 > JAKQUI01 > CAZZCF01. The sequence continues at coordinate 7,496 of CAZZCF010000112.1, read as the reverse complement.
TTCATTGAGAAGAAGCGCAACAACCCCTTCTGCCTCTATCTCTCGCACAAAGCCGCCCACTACGGATTCCGGCCGCCGAAGCATCTAAACCATCTCTACGACGACGTCGATCTAAAGTTACCGAAAGAATCGGATATATGGATACCCTTTACGAATGCCAATTACATCACCGGCCAGATCCTCCCCATGAATTTCATGTACAGAAATTACTGTGAAACGCTGGTATCGGTGGATGAGCAATTAGGAAGGATAGTAAAGAAACTGGAGGAAATGAATGAGCTCGACAACACGGTCATTATCTATTCGGCCGATAACGGATATTTCTGGGGTGAGCACGGCAATATCGACAAGCGGCTTGCCTACGAGGAGTCCATCCGTATTCCCTTCATCATACGATACCCCGGTTTGATAAAAGACCCCGGCAGACGAGCAAAACAGATGGCGCTGAATATTGACCTCGCACCGACCCTGCTTGATATTTTAAACGTGCCAATACCGGCGAACATGCAGGGTATGAGCTTGAAGCCTATCATACTATCCGACAAATCAAAGGGAAGAGAATCATGGCTCTATGAGTATTGCAGTGAGCTGACCAGCAATGTTCCGGGAATTACTGCTGTGCGCACTGAAAATTACAAGTACATCGAATACCAGAACAATGCATGGCCCAGTGAATTATTCGATCTTACAAAAGACCCGGGCGAGAGAAATAACATTATAAAAACCGGCAGAGGAAAAGTTTTACTGAAAGAGCTTAAAAAAGAGATGGAGAGGATCAAAATTGAAACAGAATTTAAACCCCTTGAGAATATGTAATAACAATCAGCACTAATCCGTGCTAAACGCCCCGACAGGTATCGGTAAACACGAAAAACAGCATGAATCTGCTCATTAAACCCTCATCGCATCACTGCAACATCGACTGCGCCTATTGCTTCTACAAGCGGGTTAAATCAGTCTATCCCGGGGGGAAGACAATGATGAGCCTCGAAACGGCAGAGGAGATGATCGAGAAGACGCTCTCCCTGGGAAATCTCAGCAATTCTTTCTGCTGGCAGGGCGGCGAGCCGACCCTTCTCGGGCTCGACTTCTATCGCGAGGTGGTTGCCATACAGTCGAGACATCTTCGCACCGGGCAGCAGGTTGAGAACTCCCTCCAGACGAATGGCATCCTGCTCGACGATGCATGGTGCGCCTTCCTGAGGGAAAACAGATTCCTGGTAGGTGTGAGTGTAGACGGTCCCGAGGAGATTCACGATCACTACCGGCGATACTCCTCGGGGAGCGGCACCTTTCATCGTGTTATGGAAAGCATCGACCGGATGAGAAAGCATTCCGTTGATTTCAACATCCTGACACTCCTTACCGATGTCAACATACGGAAGCCTGAAGAGCTGTACCGATTTTACCGCGAAAATGATTTCACCTATCTGCAGTTCATCCCCTGCATCGAGTACGACGATTCAGGAAACCCGCTCCCCTTCTCGATTCACGGACCCGACCTGGGAGAATTCTACTGCACTATCTTTGATCTCTGGATGGAGGATGGTTTCCCCTACGTCTCGATACGCCTCTTCGAAGACATTCTTCTTTACTTCATTGACGGTGTCCACGCCTCCTGCGGATGGCTCGAGGAGTGCGGTTCGTATCTCCTCGTAGAGCATAATGGTGACTGCTATCCCTGTGACTTCTTTGTATATCCGGAATGGAAGCTCGGAAACCTATGCGAGCAGCCCCTGAATGATATTTTGAGCAATCCCCTGAGAAAGAAGTTCGGCCGGATGAAGTCAAACCTCCCCGATGCGTGCAGGCAGTGCAAATGGCTTGACTTCTGCCACGGAGACTGCACCCGATTTCGACAGAGCAGCGATGGGCAGTTCAACAACCTCAGCGAATTCTGTATCAGCTGGAAGATGCTCCTGGAGCATATTGAACCGTTCCGCGAGAGCATCATTGATCGGGCAATCAGGATCAGAGAAGCCCTGTTCCAGAACACCCTGGAGCATATCGGAAGAAATGATCCCTGCCCCTGCGGCAGCGGGAAAAAGTTCAAGAAGTGCTGTGGCAGGGGAATTACAAAAATACAGCCCGGCTGACAATCGCAGCGGACAGAATGCGAGTTTACAGCCCATCAACAGGCATTCCTCCATGGAAAAATATGCTTGAAAAGGGAGAGAGAATATCATACGCTCCAAACAATTCATCAACGTATTCCATCCCTTCTCATCGCGTATGCGTGAGAAGAGGAAGTATACATCAATGAGAGGGCATCAGCTATGAAAAGAAGATCGATACTGACAGCAAAAATCCTGATGGTTATTTTCGCGATGATGATGGCAACGGGCATATCATTTTCGGAAACACCCTTTACGACTGACATTGATCACGATGGCTTCCCCGACGATCTCGAAAAGGGGACCGGGTATAATCCGGCAGTGAACGAAGCACTGATAAAGAGCAGCAGGGAAGGAAAATGCGGAGTCATTAAAACCGACCTGCTCAAGATTACCCGCCCCCATAATGTTCTCCTCATTCTCGACATCTCGGGCAGCATGAACTCCCCCCTCCAGGGGAAAGCGCGCATTGAAATCGCCAAGAGCATTCTGAAAAAGTATATCGACGCGCTGCCGCGTGGCATGCGAATCGGTTTCGTCGTCTATGGAAAAGCGAGCTGCAGCGATGACAGTATCGAGCTCGTTGCACCTATAGGAAAAGTCGACAAGAGTGATCTGAAGGAGAAGATAGATTCCCTGACTCCGAAAGGACTCACCCCTATCGCCATGACACTGAACAGATCAATCGAGTTCTTCAAAGGTTTCGAAAAGGATAATAACAATCTGATACTCATCAGTGACGGTGCCGAGAGCTGCGGTGGCGATCCCTTTCAGGCAATACGTATGCTGAAGCAGAGCGTCATCAATCCCGAGGTTGTCGTTATCGGGCTGGGCGTGAATAGAAGCACCCGTCAGCAGCTCTCAAAAATAGCGGGAATTTCAGGGGGAACCTACACCGACGTCAAGAGCGAGGAAGACTTCGTAAAAGCCTTTGCCAGCTTCTTCAACAAGATGAACAGGTTTTATAAGGACATCGTCTGTATTATCAGGCAGTACAACTCGTATCTCACTTACGAAACACAGCAGTACAACAAGAGCAAGTCTTACCTGATGCTTCAGAAGATGAAGGCTGAGGGAGATCGCAAGGAGGCTCTCGAAAAACTCGAAGAGCAGATTGACCGGAATCATGAAGAGCGCGTGAACGCGAAGGATAAACTCGACGAGATGATAAAAAACAAGATGGAAGAGATGGAGGAGGCGATAAACAGGTTCGTCGGCAAAGAATAGCTATCAGTAACGCCTGAATACCGCTTCCAGTTTTCCGAGGATGGCAACCGTATCGAGCTCGAGAGGCTTATACGATGGATTTGCCGGTACGAGCTTTATCTTTCCGCGCTCTCTCTTGAGTATCTTCAGGGTCGCCTCATCTTCAACGAGTGCGGCAACGATCTCACCGTTGTTGGCGGTATTCTGCTTTCTGATTATTGCGGTATCACCATCACAGATACCCCTCTCTATCATCGAATCTCCCCGAACCCGCAGCGCAAAGAATTCCCCCCGACCGAACATCGTCTGGGGAAAGCTCAGATACTCTTCGATATTTTCTTCAGCAAGAATCGGTGACCCGGCGGCAATTCTTCCGAGAAGAGGAACATTCACCGCATCTACCTCCCCTTCATCTTTCACCAGAATCTCAATTGCCCGGGACTTGTTCTGCCCGCAGCGTAGATACCCCTTCTTCTCAATCGCCTTGAGATGATCGTACGCACCCTTTACGGTTATGCCGAACTGATCTCCGATTTCTCGCACCGTCGGAGGAAACCCGGATTCTCTGATCCTCTCTTTGAAGAAGTTAAAAATATGTTCCTGCTTTTCCGTGAGATTTCTCATTCCACACTCCTCCATTATGATGGTACAGATCAGAGCGAGAGCTCCTGCATAATCGCACCCTTTCGGGATTGCATATTCAGCTAAACATATTATAAGCAAACCGGTGTTTATATGTCAAGCAAAAAATATTCCTTGAACACAGAAAGCTACCTCCGACAGAATCACCTGCGGTGACCATTACAAACGGATATGTCTCCTCCGCCACTCATCCATGCCGTATCGTCGTTGACATTTATCCGTCCATCTGTATAATCGCACGCGATAAAAAGGATGTCACTCGGGATGAATCTTCGTGAATGTTACAGAATGCTTGAAGTTTCCGAAAAGGCAACCAACGAGGAACTCGTACTTTCGTTCAAGCGTCTCGCATACAAATATCATCCTGATAAAAATCGGGATCGAATAGAATGGGCAACTCGGGCAATGGCCGATCTCAATGTCGCCTACAACATGATAATGAGCCATCGCTTCGAGGATTCAGTCGATTCAATCATACCCGAGTATCATGAAGAAAAGCGAGCCAGAAAGCCGAAAGCGAGAAAAACAGAGGAACGTGACGAGGATCTCGAAAACTTCAAGCGTGAATTCCTGATCAATAAATTTGTTCAGTTCAGGGAGGACAGCAAGGATGCGCTGTACCGCTACTTCCAATACAGCCTCTACAATTTTGCCAAAAGAGAGGAGATACGAAACAGAAGTGTATTCAATGGGATCGTCCTCACCCTCCGCACCTCCTATCACTCGATAAAGACCCTGACACCCCTTACCACCGACAGGGAATTGATAGATCACTTCACTACTTTCAGTGAAATGATCTTTACCTTCTACAAAGCATCCGAGTGCCTGAACATTCTCGATTCCTATAAGAATATCATCGACGTCGAAGCCTACCGATCCTTTAAAAAGGGCGATGATAAGCTGCACATCGCGCACAAGGAGCTCTTCTACGATCGCCATAATCGGGGCTTCTTCAAGCGGGAAATCATGTTCCCCAATCTCATGGAAGCAGAAGATCATTTCGCCTTCACGGTCCGGCGATTTCCCCAGTCAACCTGGGCCGTTGAGACCGGTATTAAACTCGAATACGTCAGAGCATTGAAAAAATATTTTATTCTATTCTTTAGCGAATGAGAGAAGACGCAACACCACTCCTCATCGTATTCCCGGAATGAGGAAAGAATAATCGCCCCTGGTGATTTAATGGAAACTACTGTATGGGACATCATCTCAGTTGTCGCCATTGCCATCGGTCTGGCCATGGATGCCTTTTCAGTCTCAATTGTCGCAGGGATAACCATTGAGAAACCCGACATCGGGCACTATGCACGACTGTCCTTCCACTTCGGCTTATTCCAGTTCATGATGCCTCTCATCGGATACGCTGCCGGTATCTCTCTTTACACCCTTATTACGGACTACGATCACTGGATCGCCATGATCATTCTCTCGATTATCGGGGTGAGGATGATACGGGAGTCATTCTCCACAGAGAAACATGAAACGAATAAGGATCCCTCGCGCGGATTAACCCTCGTCTTCCTCTCGGTCGCAACGAGCATCGATGCGTTTGCCGTCGGCCTGAGCCTGGGCGTGCTGCAGAAGCCAATCATCCTGCCCAGCGTTATCATCGGTGTGGTTTGTTCACTCTTTTCCATAGTGGGGATTTACCTGGGAAAGCGGGTGGGCGCACTTCTGGGGAAACGCGCTGAACGGATAGGGGGCATCATTCTCATCATTATCGGATTAAAAATCGTCTATGATCACTGCACAGCTTAATCCGTTCTTTATTTCAGACCGAACTCTTCCGAAAGATATTATGAGCACCTTTCAAAGCCCGAATGTGCTACAGGCACGGTAACGAATGAAAATATCATACCGGATATACATAACGGCGACCATAACCTGCACACTTCTGATGCTTGCAACCGGTGTGCGGACCGAGGACTATCAGTATCAATTCTTCAAGGACAAGAAGAAATACACACCCTTTTCAGACTACATCCCCAAAGTACGGCTGCACTATAAAACGGTGCCGCACTATCTTGAAGATTTTTACGAGCTCTACGGGATGAAGCAGTACTACAATGAAAATTCACTGAGAAAGAATATTGCAAAGCTGAAGACCGCACTGCGGTGCAAATTCAGACATCCTTCACAGGCACTGGTGGCGATTACAAGCGAAGAGGAGTACCGAAAATACCGGAATCTGCTCTTCATGCACATTAACATCCTCATCATGAGGAATCATCTGAAAATCGCATCCCGGTATGATAAGCATTATCTGCGCTTCTATCACGTCACATTCTCCGAGGAGATACTCGAGAGCCTGGGCATCGCACGGAAATACTACGAAGAGGCGATCCCCTACTGGCAAAAAGCGAAGCACTATGCCCAGCATGCGAGCAGCATCAGGATAACCACCGATCTCGGCTTTATGGAATCAGAACGGTACGATATTATCAGGGGAGAGCTCGACTACGGAAAAATCATCAACGGCCATATTGCCAAAGTCGACAAGAAGAGAGACTGGCTCAATGCGCGGGCGAAGCAGTAGGGCAGTATTTCTGCAAGAGAGCCGGCTCCTCACGGATGAAAGTATACGAGAAGCTCCTGCTGTACGCACCGTGTTCCCCGGCGCTCGACGCTACTGTTTCAGTGAATCGATGAGATAATCGAGATTATACCGGTACAGCTCGTCGAAGTCATAATCCTGATAGAGGAGATCGCTTATCTTCCTGACCTGGAGGAGCCCGTGCAGCGTGCTCCACATCAGAATGGCATATCGCTTTGCATCTACCTCTTTAAACGCACCTGAAGCTATCCCTTCCTCAATGATATCGGCGATCGTATTCAGGAGCGCCATTCCGTGTTTTCCCTGGGCCAGCCGATCCTCTTCACTGAACATGATCTCCGGAAAGGCCAGGATGTAGCTGAACGCATTGAAGTGTATCCTGTTATCACGACTGAACTGACCGTAGGCAATACCAACGCTCCTGAGCTTCTCTTCAGGATCGCCCCCCCTCTTCACGGTGGTAGAAACGATCTCGAAGAGAAGCATCATCCCCTCCTCATGAATGGTTGAGAATATCTCCTCCTTGTTCTTAAAGTAGAGGTATACCGTTCCCACGCTGATCTCGGCCCGTTCCGATATGTCCTGTACCGATGTATTAAAATACCCCTTTGAGAGCAATAATGTTCGTGCTGCGTCGAGGATCTGAGCACGTCTCAGCTCCCGCTCCCGTTTTTTTCGCTCCGGTATCCCCATAGTCTCTACTATCTTACAACGTATTGAGAACAGAACACATCCCGCATCCCCATCAACAACCGATATTCATCACAGTACTGTCGGCCAGTTTGCTCAATAATGAATTAAGCATGATATATGGTACTGAACTGAAGCTATGACGCCTAATTTTCAAGTACTTTTTAAAATACGTGAGCCTCTTCCCTTTCTTATAACAGTTTCGTTGCTCAAAGATATTCCCTTTGAATAGGAACAGCTTTTAAACTGCAAACTCTCAACTCCTCAGTATGTCAAAAAATCCATAAGAC
>CAZZCF010000111.1:0-14682 GCA_964652955.1 uncultured Leptospirales bacterium | reverse complement strand
TAGGGATTCCCTACCTTTACCGAGTGGTCGATTATCTTGTCCTTGACCTCCCGCAGAGTGTCTTTGAGCAGCTGTGGCTTCTTCGGTATATCAATATTCGAGAAGATCTTTGAGAGTTCCGGAAGGGATATCTCGCTGTGTATTCCGCCCTTATCCTGAAAGAAGTGGTGAATGAGCTTCAGGAGCTCATGGCCGAACTCGATGAATTTATCCGGCGAGTCGGGCATGATGAAGAGCTTTCTCAGCTGCTCGATATTCGTTTTGATCACTAATTCCTGCTGTGCTCTCTGTTCAACGAGTTTCATGATCTCTCTATACTCTCTCCCTGTATGCAGATCTCTTTCGGTGATGAGCTATCGCGACTCGACCGAATCGCCGGGGTATTCCCCGGAACGTTACTCAATATGAAAATATATATCTAATTTTTTCAAGAAGTTAAATATTTCCGGGCGAATAATTGATGATGTATTTTTTTGTTAATCTTTTTTCGAATCATGACGATGAGTATACCATAAGCTCTATTCTGCCTGGAAAAGGATTGTGAAATGAATGCAAACACGGATGTTTGGAAATTTCCCAAGAGTATTGAGTTCTGGTCAGTACCTGAGTATCTCAAGAAGTTCGAAGCCTCTTCTCTGAGTGCCGCGTTTACCTTCGATCTCGGTGACACGGAAACCGTACACTCGTCGTTTATCGGTTTCATGATATATGTCAAGCAGTCGGTGGAGAGCGCTGGCGGAAGGCTTATCCTCGAGATATCACCGGCGGTACAGAAGCTCCTCCTCATGCTGAAAATTCTGGATCACTTTGAATCTTCCCCCACCGCAAAGGATGCCCGCAAGATTGCATGAATGCGCTGCGGGTGTCGGCCAACATCCATCCGGTCGTGCCGGATTTTCGCTTCTGAAAGTGAGCGCGCCCCGTCCTGGCGGCGAACTCACTGGGAAATAATTCTGCAAAAAAAATTGACAGAATAAAATATTTTATTTTATAATGGAATTCTAAAATAATTGAATACTACAATTTTGAATTCTCCTATGATAGGTGATGTCTTTTCTATTCCGTTGATGCCAGCAGGTGAATGCCATGCTCTTTTCAGACGAACAAGTGAATAGTACCTGTGAGATTCTCAAATCGATTGCGCACCCTATCCGGTTGAAGATACTCTGCTATTTGATGGATGAGGAGAAAAACGTCGGGGAGATTGAAAAGGAGTTTCATTCGACCATCTCGAATATCTCACAGCATCTCACCATACTGCGCAAGGCGAATATCATAACTCGAAGAAAAGAAGCGAACTTTATGTACTATTCCCTGAAAGATACAAGCATACAGACCCTCATGAAAATGCTCAAGGAGCTCTTCTGCGACGAATGAGGTTCGTGATGAGCGCTCCTGCAGGCATGGTACTGTTCCCATTCCCCTGAGTGGCAATGAGAGATTGCAACGGGCAGAGGAAGAGTATGAACAGATGCACCGCCTATCGCTGCGTGGTGATCCTATTCTCTCTCTGGGCGTGGTCTATCACCGCTTTCCCGCAGTCGGTGTACAAGGAGATCGAGATTTCCGGCCTGGAGATGTTCAGCATATACGAAGCGAAAGATATTATCCGGCGGTTTAAACTGGACAGGCTGAGGAGAAACAGGAGCCATTTCAGATCAGTTGAGAAAAAGATAGATCGCTTCTATCATAAACAGGGCTACACGCTCGCCAAAACCTTCCTGATTGGGGAAACCCCCACCCGCCTTCAAATATACGTCGACGAGGGGAGGCTGGGGAAGGTAATCTTCAAGCGGTTAGGCACCATCGACACGCTGAAGATGATATACGAGTTCAGCCTGAAGCACAAGGTGTATCATAAGCAATCGGTTAACAGGGAGCTCACGCGCCTGAAGAAGAAGTACGGTTTTAAAAAGGTATATGCGCGGTTAGTGCCCTCGCGGGTGTATGACGAGAGCCTCTTTCAGCTGGATAGGGAATATACCTTCCCCGGCGTAGGTACCATACGCCTTCCCTACTTGCTGCAATACGGTCAGCGATATGATCTGAAGATCTTTTTCGTCAAGAAACGCGGTGAGGTAAAAAGGGAATTCACCTATGGCTTTGGAACGAGTTACACGAAGGGGATTATCCCGTGGGCCAGATACCGGTATCCCTCTCTGATAAGCGAAGGCGATCGGTGGGAGATAGGCTCGTCGATGGGTATCTACTATGGCTTCGATCTGAAGTATACCGATCTCCCGCGGTGGACATTTATGGAGGCAAATACAAAATATTACTTTACCCCGACCCTCAAGGAGTACTTTACCCCTCTCGTGAAGGGATCGGCCTACCGCTCCCGCGCGTCCCGCGGGGATATCGGGTTGTCGCAGTACGAATATCTGATGCTCAATGGAACAGTTGCCCCCGGGATCACCCTCTTCAAGCGGTTGCGGGTTTACGCCGGGTACGGCGGCGAGCGGGTCTACATCTACGACAGCAAGAAGGATCCCGACGCTGAGTTTCAGGTTGACATCAGTGAAGATACCGATTTCTGGCACTTGCTGGAATTTTCAACGGAACTGGATCTGATTCCCTGGACGCTGAAGAGAACCGTTAAGCGTGAGATAAAGATGAGCTATCTCTACTATTTTAACCGGAGAAGCTTCCATGAATTCTTCATCAGGGGAGATCATGATTATGAGTTCGAGAACTTCGATATCTACAGCTTCGCTTTCGAGTATGCATTCGTCTGGAGGCGGCCGCCGTTCTATCATGAACCCGCTGTTTCAGGCTCCCGCTTCAAGGGATTCATGGGGAAGGAATATCATTCCCGAAAGATGCTCAAGGTTTCCAACGAGTATCGGATATCGCTGTATCGCGATTTTGTCTTTGGCGGGCTCTTTGTCGATTTTGTCTGGTTCGAAGGATCGGGCTACGATCTCTTTGGCGATCAGTACGGCATCGTCGGCGGCATCTCCGGCCACATCATTTTCCTGGATCAGTTCGAGTTCAATCTCTACTACGGAAAAGACTATCTCAGATCAACTGCCGAGTCGCAGTACAATCTCACCCTTGGCATGGAGAAGAAGTGGTAGCGTGCTGTACTGTTGTGTGCGGTCGTTCCTGATCTATATTATACCTCGCCGATGAGCCGTATCTCCGGTTCGAGTTGAATGCCGAATCGGTCGTGCACCCGTTCAATGGCATGCGCGATGAGCGTGCTGATGTCATGCGACGTTGCGTTGCCGAGGTTTATGATGAAGTTCGTATGGAGCTCCGATATTGCCGCGCCGCCGATGCGGTACCCCTTGAGTCCCGCATCGTCAATGAGCTTCCATGAAAAGAACCCCTCGGGATTCTTGAAGACAGAACCGGCGGTGGGGTACTCGAGGGGGTGCTTGTACCGCCGCTCCTCGATTATCGCCGCGATGCGTTTCCGCACCGGCGCTCTGCGATCCGCTGCCGGCAGTCTGTAGATTGCCGAGAGGATGATTGCGCCCTCTTCGATCCGCAGTGAGCGATAGGTACCCATAGCGCTGGTGATCGGTTGTTCGACGATGGCACCGTCCCTGTTGAGGTACCTGATCGCCGTCAGAATGCTGGCAAAGGTTCCCTCGTCCGTTCCGGCATTCATGATAATGCCGCCGCCGAGGCATCCGGGGATGCCCGCCATGAATTCCATTCCTCCGAAGCCGTGGTCAAGAGCGAAGGCGATGAAGTCCTCCTTGTGGAGCGAGGATGATGCGATGATGGAGCCGTCTTCTCCGACGGCAATCTCGCCGGATGCTCCTGAGCAGCTCATCCGTATGACCATCCCTCTGATTCCCTTATCGCTGACCAGGAGATTGGAACCGCCCCCGATGACCGTGAGAGGGAGTGAGTGATGCCGGGCGATCTGAACAATTGCGCTGACATCATCGGTGCGCCGGGGAGTGATGAGCATATCTACCGGTCCGCCGGTCCGGAAGGTGGTGTATTCCTTCATGGGCGCATTGAGTCGGAGTTTCCCGCGGGTTTGCAATTCCCTGAGGGCTTCTCCGTCGAGAAGGGATATCATGCTGTCATCTGTGCTCACTTTTCTGCCTCTGCATTCACTCTGCTGAAGGTGAAAAGAGCATAATGACAGGATGTTCTCTGTTGTCAATAAAAGTTATTCTGTACGGTGTGCTCCTCGGCCGGCGTTCTTGTGCAGGAGTTCCTTTTATGCCTAATAAAAAAGGTACAAAAAATGGTGCGGGAATGATTAAATGATAATTGACAATCGTGCATTAATTACTCATAACGAATACCGGTTTGCCGGTATCATCAATAATTCGAATACGGGTATGTGTCCATGTCGGAAGCGATACTCAACGAAATATACGAGGAGATCCAGAAGACAAACGCGCTGGTAAATGCGAAGGCGATACCTCATTCCGATGAGTTTATCAATTACGTGGCTGCGTCAATAGCCATTACGCCGCAGAAGGTCAAAAACATTTTAAATGTGCTGAACGATTCCCATAAAATATTCACCATTGAGATTGTTTCCGAAGACGCCCTTCGCGCTATTCCGCGGATAGAGGGATATGTCGTCACCGAGCTGGATCTGATAAGAAAAATGAAGGCCTATTTCCAGAAGGAGCTGGTGTACATGTACAACACGCAGTTCAACAAGGATCTCATGGTGCATCAGGTCATCAGAGAGCTCTTTCCCGTTATCAAGAGCTACAATAACACGCCCCTCGGTGAAGTTGCCAATAAGGCGATAATGCTCGAAGAGCTCGAAAAGCTCATGGAGGTGAATTTCGAGGAGTTTACCGAGGAGTGGAAAGAGCAGCAGCTTGCCATTGCGATGGAGGACGCAAATCTTGGGAAAGGGGAACCGTCCAGGAAAAAGGGGAAGGATAAGGCTGCGGATGAACCGCCAGCGGCCGCTGCGGTGGCTGAGAAGCCGCAGGTGAAGCTGAGCAGAGCAGTGGACACGAAAAAGTACCGGAATCTCATCTCGATGAGCAAGTCAAAGAAGTATCCCCTGAAGCGAATTCTGAATATATACGGCGTCAAATTCTTCATACGGACCTATTTGAGACGGTATGAGTTCTCGTACCTGCGGCAGCTCGTCGAGGACCGGCAGATAAACAAGCGCTCCGATCTGCAACTCCTCAAGGACATGCTCAGGACGATGAAGAGCAACATAGACAATGAACCGAATCTCGCTCCGTACAAGGACGATATCCATGAGCTGGAGCGAATCGTAAGCCACTATATGTATTTCTCGGACAGGGCGTAATCATTCCGGTGTGAGCGCCATAGTGCGGGCGGCATCGATTCGCTTCTTTATCGACGGGTGGCTGTAGAACAGGAGCTCGATAATCGGATGGGGTTCCCGGTCGGCCAGGTTTATCTGCGCAAGCTTTTCCATTCCGGATATAAATGCAGCGCGGTCCTTCGTGAGCGCGAGGGCGAATCGGTCGGCTTCCCGTTCATAGTAACGGGAGAGGGCGTTCACGAGGGGCATGGTGATAAGGCTCGCGAGCGACAGGTAGAAGAAGAGGATCGGCGTTGCCGCTATCTCATGAACATACACAAATCCGTAGCGGGGGAGCGTCCACTCGTAGAGCTGACCACAGAGAAAGAATGTTGAGAACACCACGATGCCGCTCAGGAGAATGTTCTTGATGATATGCCGCTTTGTGTAGTGGCCCACCTCGTGTGAGAATATAACCGCTATCTCGTCGGGCGAGAAGCTCTCGATGAGGGTGTCGCTCAGGATTATTCTCCTGCTCCTCCCGATGCCGGTAAAGCCGGCATTTGCCTTCTTCGTCTCCCTGCTCATGTTGAATGAGTAGATTCCTCTGATGCTGATATTGTGTTTCCTGATAATATCGAGGATTGTGTCCTGTATCGCTCCCTCCTCGATCGGGGTGAAGGTGTAGAAGAGGGGGAAGATGACAACCGGTGCGATGCGGGCGAGCAGGACGGCGAAGAGGAAGATGAAGACGCTGAAATAGAGCCACCAGAAAGATCCCGTGACAATCAGGAAATAGTAGAAGGCGATTGCCACCGGAATGCCCAGCGCGAGACCGACACCGAGCGATTTTGTCTGGTCGAGGATCCACTCGAATATGGTCTGCGTGGAGAGCCCGAATCGGTGTTCAAGGAGATAGCTGCCGTAGAAGGTCAGGGGGAAGCCGATGACTCCCGCGGCGAATCCGATAATGGCGATGAAGACGAGAAACTGAAGATAGGGATTCCCCGTGTAGGGCTGTATCGCCTGTACCAGCGTCCGGGAGAGACCGCTGAAAGCGAGCACGATTATCAGCATGATGGTGATAAGGAGATCGATAATCGAAAGCCGGATCTTTATCCGGTTGTACTCTTTTGCCTCCTCACTTCGGAGGGCCCCTTTCCCCTGATCTTCTGCTGACTGCATTTTCTTCTCCGAAATAATTATCCCGCAGCACGCTGCCGGTGCTATCGCACCGGTCGATGCCTGCAGCATCGAACGTTTTTTTACGCTCATGGAGATGCCGGCGAGGATATACGGATCGCCTTTATGACATCGGTACTATTATCGGTGTTGATGGGAATCTGTCAAGCGGGGTTTTCGTGAGCCGATGGGCCCCCTTTTGTAACATCGCGAGCGCCTGGCACGGAGCAGGCGGCGAAGCGATCTGTTCGCACTGCGGTTAGAGACGTGCATATATAATTCAGATAACGCGCCTCTCTGAAATCTTTCCATTGAGCCGGCATGCAAAGAGCGTGTGAACATTCTGGATTTGAATCTGACCCGGAGATGCTCAATATGATTGTGAGCTCAAAGAAGGGAGCTCCGCTGTGGTCGACAGTATTTCACCTTCAAGTGATGTATTCTCGAGCTCCTTCAGGAAAGCGTTATCGACAATAATTGTTTCACGCATGAACAGGAGGTCTCGATTGTCATCTGTTCTGAGCAATGGAACAGGCGATCGGAAGACCGCAGGAGAGTTCGAATGAAATCGATTGCGGTTCTGCACTCTGCTGTCGGCTCTGATCTCTTTTATGCCGGTGCGGGTTGTATAATCCTTTTGGTGATCCTTGACGTGAAATTCATTCATGATCTTCTCTACGGTGTTCCCTTTTTTAATCGTGAAGAGGAATGGGGTGATGTGTAAAGAGGCGATTTTGACAATGGGGAAGTGACAAAATTTTTTTTCTTGTGAGTGATTCTTCATCTTATCGGAACCGCCGTATCCCGATCTCCGTGCGCAACATCATCGGAGCGGTGCCGCTGATACGGTGTTGAGACGGCGCTTCTCTACCGCGCCATGACCACCTTCCTGAACTTGTTCAGGATGACCTTCCCGTCGCTGGCGCGCTTCGCCCTGATCTGAATGTAGTAGAGGCCGACACCGAGCTTCCGCTGCGCCTTGTTGTCGCCGCGCCAGCCGCGCTCCTTGATATTCTGTCCGCCCCTGCGGTAGGCGTTGTCCAGCAGGGTTACCACCTGCCGTCCCTTGATGTCGAAGACCCGGATGGTCACATAGGCGTCGTCGCTCAGATAGTAGGAAGGGTAGGCGACCGGATGCTTTTTGGTGATTACGTTGTTGAGAATGCGCACCGGCCACGGCTTGAAGGTGGTCTGCTTCACCACGGCGAAGTTCCACTCATAATTGTTCGGATCGCCGGGGGGCGCTTCTCCTTCCGAGTCGTGATCGGCGTATACCTCGACACCGCTTTTAATCAGGCCGATAATGAACTTGACGTTGCTGCCGATCGCCATGAGGGGATTGGTTTCTGGGATGTAGCCGACCCAACTGTTCGGGAAGGGATTGGTGCAGCTGTATTTCCAGTAATCCGTTCCCTCCACGCCGATGAGCTGCCCCGTGGAGATATTTACCAGATTTGCGCCGGGATCGGCGGCAACAATGATGTTTACGGCATCTACCTCGGTGCCGCCGGAGATGCTGAAGCGAACCCGTATCGCCGATTTCCTCACCGGCCGCGTGGTGGCGCTGATATTGCCGGTGAAGGAGTCGTCATCGTATTCGTCGACGCCGTCGGTAATATCGGTGAGGATGGTTACGGCTGCGGTGGCTATCTTGCCGAAGTAATCGCCGTCGGGGTTCGCCGCGGGGGCGTCCTCGTAGGCCTGATCGGCGCCCGTCACCGTGTCAAAGACGACCTCCTGGCCGAAGACATCCACGGCGGTCAGGTAGTAGTTGTAGATAGTTATCGGTGACAGGCCCGATATGGAAACCGATCCGGTATTGATAGTGCCCAGCGTCGCGTAGCCGGTGGTATTCCGGTCAACCACCAGCCAGGTCGAGGAAGCGGCGGACTTGTGGTAGATGCGGTAGGTGTAGAAATCAGCGTCGAGGTCGGGCGCTCCCTCGGTGAGGGGCGTCCAGTTGATGGTGAAGGAGAAGGAGGTCTGCGTCTGCCCTATCCATGCGGTGAAGTTGGTGCCGTTCGCCCCGGGGGGATCGTTGCTGTCCCAGTAGAAAGTGGGGTGTATTGGCTGCGGGATGTCCGCGGGATTATCCTGTCCCTCCGCGGCGGCGATATCCCCGTCATAGGCGCCGCCGTATACCCGTATTGCGGTGTAGGTCAGCGCTGTCGTGGCGTTGTCGGGAACATCGGCGGGTACGGCGGGATAGGTGATATTGACCACACCCTGAGGCTGACCGTTTGCTATCAGTACGGTGAATTGATTCGACGAGGCCGAATTATCCTGAAAGACGATGTAGGTGTTCCCCACCATGGGGGTACCTGCATTGTCAAGCTCTGCCGTTACCCGTATCTGCGTTCCGGGGACGTTCACATTACGGTAGTAGTCTGCTTTGACAATGGGACCGGTCGGCCCGACGCCACCGCCGTTGATGAATTCGATGAGGGTAACCTCAATCCGATCGCAGTTTATGGCGAGGGTATTCGTCGAGGTCTCCGGCCCGCCGGCGGTGTTCATGGTGACCCGTACGGTCCAGTTGTGATTTCCCGCCGCGGTTGCCCAGCCGAGAGTTATGAACCACTCGGCTGTTACGGTGATGCTCAGCGCGGCGGGGGCGGCGTCGGTGTGCCCGGTCGCGTTGCCGTTTCGGTATAGTTCTGCTCCTGCAGCGTTATACTCGCCAGCGCCGGCATCGGCAACCAGGTGAACGGCATCGGTTGAAGAGGCTCCGGGCACATCGTACACAATAGTCCCGGTAACGTTAAAAGCCGTATGCCAGGGATTGACACGACCGTCGGAGGCATCGCCGTCCTGGGCGAAGTTCAGAATCCTGATGGATGAATTGACGCCGTAGGAGACGAGCTTGGTGTTGGTCAGGGTGTTGTTCGCCGGCACCGTTGTCGTGGCCGAGCCGACGATGCTTCGCGCGGCTGCCCAGTTTGATTCTGCGGTATCCCAGCGGAACCGTATTCCCAGGGTCACGGTGAAGTTGTTGGGAGTATCGATTACCGGTATGTTCGCCTGTATCACATCCACCGGGCCGGTGGACGAGGAAATATCTCCCAGCCTGTTGCCGGTGCCGCCCGGGTTCAGTGCCACCACTATGTTGACGGAATTCGGAATGGTTACCCGGACATCGGTTATATCGCCCCAGGCGGCAACATCCGGATCGGTGACCTGCACGGTGAAGATGTAGGCCTTGCCGGCGAGATAGTAGGAGAGCCCGTTCGAGAGGAGGGTGGGATTCGCCGGCGTCAGGGTGACGGAGTTGATGGTTCCCCGTGATTTACCGGCGGGAATGAGTGCCGCGCAGATCAGGAGGAGTATTGGTAATTTTTTGAATGTAGATTTCATTGCGTATATTATTAAAAAAACAACTTATATTGTATAGCAGTTTTAAAGAAAGTGCGCTTTCACAGGAAATGCTTCTAATAAAACAAATTCCCTGTAGGATTTTTAAGTAAATTTTACACTTCGGTCATAATACTTGATATACTTTATATAAGGGAAAAATATTACGATATATGAATTAAACTCTATGACGAATGTGCGACTTTGACAATACTTTTATTATATTTTTTTCATTACGTGGATGATATTTATAAACAGGGGCATATACCGAGCAGGATTACAGAAAAAAAGGTAGAATTTTACAAAAAAAATTGACGTTTATAATTTTTTGATATATCTTTACTTGGTTTACCCTAAAAGCGATTTTTTGTAAGGATTTTTCGGGATTGAGGCAACAGATGATTCGCGGATGGTATAAAATAGGGTTTCTCGTCTTGTTCGCGCTGACGGCCTGTGTTAATGAGGCGCCGACGGTACATCCCGGCTCAACTCCCGAATCCTACCCCGGCTTCGATACCGGGTCGGCGCTCCTCCGCGTCGAGGAGGTGTATCCCGATGATCTCTTCGTCATTGATCCGATTCCCATTGATACCGATCTTATCATTCTCTTCTCGAAGCCCGTTGACGATTTGACCATAACGGCGGCGAACATTCAGATAGCGCCGGCGCCGTTCGCCTTTAACCCGACGTACTTTGCCGGCGACGCGGTGAACGGCTACAAGGGGGTGCGCATCGATCTCACCAACAGCGGCGCCAATCCGCTTCTCTACAGTACCGCCTATACCGTGAACATCACCACTGCCGTTCAGTCCAAGGACGGGAATCCTCTTGAGGGGCTGTACAGCTTCACCTTCACCACCGGCATCGACATCTCCGCCGATCTCGATCCGCGGGTCATCGCGGTGACCCGCTATCCCACGGGTGCAGGCATCAGCATCGACCAGGGCACCGTCTGGGTTACCTTTTCCAAGCCGGTCACCAACGTGACGGCGGCGACCTTCACCATCGCTCCCGGGGTGGCCTCCGGCCCTCCCTACTCCTATGATACGCTCGATCCGAGCGAGACATGGATACTTCCCCTGACGACGCCGCTCACCTACAGCCAGCTCCACACGGTCAACCTCGACGATACGCCGGGCGTCGGAATCCGGGACGCGGCGTTGAACGATCTGGTTCCCGATGCGATTAACACCTGGACCTTCACCGCCGAGGCGGATCCGAATCCCGGCGGCGCCGTGACCATCGATTCGGTCTGGGTTACCGGTGTGACCGACAGCTCCGCCACCATAAGCTGGACCACCAATCTTCCTTTGGGCGGCTCCACGGTGGACTACGGAACCGATTCCGGGTACGGCTCGACGGATAATGAGGCCGTCGGCACCTATACGGTGCACTCAATCAATGTCGCAGGGCTCAGCAATGCGACGAAGTACTATTTTCAGATTACATCCGGCGGCACGACGGCAACCGGCTCCTTTATCACGGAGGATAGTGGCGCGAGCGACGACGATCCACTGAGCATCACCGCGGGGGACAAATCGGAGCTCGTGATAGAGCAGCGGAACAACCTGTTCGGCTTTGACGGCTCCTCCTTCGCCCTCTGGATTGATGGGAGCGGCGATGTCTACGCTCAGTACTTTGATACTGCAAGTCCGCCGAATCTGCTCTGGGGGGCTAATGGCTCGCCGGTGGATTCGAATAGCGACAAGAGCAATGTACGCGTTTTTACCGATTTCCTCGGCCGACTTGTGGTTACGGTTGAGAACGGCGGCAATATATATGCGAAGAGAATATATAATTCAGGGGGTTTGCAGTTCGATGCCAACTGGGGCAGCACTGCCGATGATGATCTCGATGACGGCCTACTCATCGCCTCGGGAACCAATCCCGCAGCGGTCTTTATCTGGGGCGCACAGGGGAACAACAACGTGGACGGCGGCTTTGTTACAAGGATCTCCACCGGCACCACCGAGATGAACATACCGGTGGACCCCTTCTATGATTTCGACGTGAATCTCATAACCACGACGGTTACGGGTGATCATCTCTACCGGAGCAGCAATAATCATACCACGGTGGTCGATACATCGAATTTCCGCCATGTCATGGGCCAGTCCTCGTCGATTATCGCGGCGTTGCAATCGTATATAATCGCTGATGCCAGCAACACCACAACCGTCAATCCGACCAATCACACCATGCACGATACCACCGTGTACACCAACAGCGGGCAGAATCTCTACTCGGAACACGGCTGGACCTGGGGTAATCTCGGCTGGGGTGATATTCTGCTGCAGAGCGGCGACTACGCCAGCGTTGACTCGACATCGTTGATATCGGTTTCGTTGATTGACAGCGGCACCGAGAGCACCTGGCAGAGGTTGATAGATGTGAGCGCAAACTTTACCGGCGCGGGGGTGGCGGTGAATGACTACGTACATAACACCACCGATGATTCCTGGGCTCAGATCACCAATGTCAATTCTTCCATAGAGCTTACCATAAACAGCAACATCATGGCATGGGGAGAGGCCTATGAGATTCTCAATCTTCCGGAGATCGCCTCGGGGACTTCCACCGCCGAGGCGCTCAATCAGCTCGTCGACAGTACAGCTGACTTCATAAGCGCGGGGGTTGCCGTCAACGACTATGTGGGCAACACGACGACGAGCAACTGGGGCCAGGTCACCGGGGTGGTGGATGCGAATACCCTCAACCTCGATGCCAATATTTTCGGTGCAGGAACGCTGGGCAACGGGTATAGCGTCGAGCAGAGGAATGTGCTGACCACCGGCACCGCAAACCGCACCAACCGTGTGGTCGATGTCGGTGCGGCCTGGATCGGCCTGGTGAGCGTCGATGACCTGGTATGGCGAACGGACAACTCGACGTGGGGATTCGTTACGTCTGTAGTCAACAACCGCATCCTGCGGCTCGGTGCGAATATATTCACCGACTCCAACAGGGGCTACGAGATCTACGATAACTATTGTGAAACCCACGAGCTCACCACGCCGATTGATGACTTCTACTATATCAATGTGGACTGGAACATAAACTTTGCCACCGGCACGGGGGTGACGATCTACAACCGTATAAAGAACGGCACGGCCGATACCCCACCGACAAATCCGCTCTATGATGATGGAGCCGACTTCGGCCTCGATGGGGTCATCGCCGACGACTGGGTGTACAATACCACCGACAATACCGTAGCAAGGGTTGTCACGACTGTCCCCTCGGCTCTCGTTATCAAGGCGCTGGATCTGACGTCGAATATAATGGCCAACGGCGAGAATTTCACCATACTCCGCTTCCTGAACCCTTTCGAGCCGATGCTGGAGATCGGCAATTCAACATCAACGAGCGCAGGCAGGCTTGTTGACAGTGCAGCGAACTTTACCGGCAGTGGCGTGGTGGCCGGTGATATGGTGTACAATGTCACCGATGATACCTACGCGGTAATAGCGAGTGTTGACAGCGCGACGCAGCTCACGCTGAACAAGGATATCTTCACCGTCAGTGAGAACTACATCGTCTTCTCCAGCGATGAGCCGCTCATCGAGACCGGGTACTGTACCACTGACGGGGGAGGTAATATCTTTAATGATTCCAATGCCGATTTCCTCTCGGCCAACTCGACCGTGCAGCCGGGCGATATTGTACACAATAATTCCATCAACGCGGACGGATACGTGGTGACGGTCAACTCGGCGACGCAGCTCACGCTAAACGCGGATATAATGAGCGCCGGCGACCGGTACGTGATCATTCAGCCGCGACTCCTCTTTGTATATGAGAGAGGCGGAGATGTATATGGCAGAGTAATACGCATCAGAGACGGCTCCGATTATCAGGGTCTTGGCGAGATAGACATCTGCACGGCTGCAGGAGCACAGAGCAATGTGCACGTTGTCGAGCGCGGCTTCAGGGGCAGCTTTAACGGCGGGGCCTTCGTGGTCTATGAGAGCGGTGGAAACATCTACGCCAAGCTCGTCGATGGAGACGGTGTTGTGCCGAGCGGCGCTGCGAGTCTGGGCACCAACATCGGTACGGGAACCATCATTGACGTTATCTCGGAGAGCTGGGATATGTTCTATGTCCTCTATCGAAACGGCGCTGATATTTATCTCAGCTCAATAAACAGCGTTCTTGGTGTGAACGTGGGTTGGCCAAAGACTTTTGTAAACGCCGATGATGCGGCGATGATGCTCTCGCCGAGCTACTATATCACTGTTGCTTATTCGAGAGCCAGCGAGATCTTCGTTCAGCAGTTCAGATGGGATAGTGTGGTGATGTTTGCAGAGTCGCCGGTAGTAGCGCTCACCCCCTATGCCTATTACTCCAATCTCTCCATTACCGCATCGCCCGGTACCGACGGTGCCATAATAAGCTGGATTGACGAGCGATACTTCTTCGCGCTGGGATTTGTCGTGATGGCGCAGGCGGTGGATGCAACCGGCACCAGGCTCTGGGATGCTGACGCCGGGGCGGGCGCCGATTATGACGGAATCCTCATTGGCATTCCGGGTGCCTGGGAGTCAGGCGATGAATACCTCAAGGCGCTCTTCTACAATGACGCTGCCTCACCCTGGGGCGGGCTTTTCCTCTGGTACGATTATAGGAACGGCATTACCGATATCTACTACGACGTAATTGGCAATCCCTGATTGATTTTCTTTTCGGGTTTCCCTTTGCACGGTGACGGGGATAACTCTCCATTGTCGATTGCAATCACCTTCCGGAACAATTACGAACTCACCGGAATTTCACTTGACCGGAGATCTCAATTTTCAATATACTATCGACAGAGCGATTGTATAATTAACGGTACATTGATCTTTTAAAGTAGTGGAATAATATTTTTTACCCTCACCTTCGGTAGGCTGGGGGTCTCTATTTTTTAATTAAATTATATTTATACATTATATAAAATC
>CAZZCF010000110.1:0-14837 GCA_964652955.1 uncultured Leptospirales bacterium | reverse complement strand
GTTTTTCAGTGCAATAAGCGCCGGAATATATTGTTGTGCGCTGTACAGGTGATACTCCTCCTTGCGTTCTGTACAGCCCGGTGAATCGTTCAGACCACCAATTCCTGTGAGCTGGTGATTCCGGTTGGTGATAAATATCCATAACTCTTTCATATATTTTGTCAATGTAAAATCGGTTCTTCGCCTTTTCCTGCGATTGGCGGGCATGTTGTGAGGGGATGTTTGTATCGGAAAGGCGATTGAAAAGGGAATTCAATACTATTAACAGGAGGGGAGTATGGGTTTAAATCCATTAGTTGATTCGAGAGATGTGCGTTTTGTCCTGTTCGAAATGCTTGAAGTTGATAAGATCACCGAGCATCCGCATTATGCCGATTTTGACCGGGATATGCTGGAGGATGTTCTGGATCTCGCCGAGAAGCTTGCCGTCGAGCAGGTGTACCCGATTTCTGCGGAAGCAGACAAGGTGGGGGCCACGTATGATCCGGATACGAAGGAGATAAAGGCTCCTGAAGTCTATAAGAATGCCTATAAGGCATTCACCGAGGCGGGATTTGTCGCTCTCACCGATGAGCCCGAATGGGGCGGTATGGGGCTTCCGGCGGCAATCGCAATCTCCTGTATTGAGTACATCGGCGCCGCAGATATCGCCTTCGTTATGTATCCCGGCCTGACGCAGGGGGCGGGGCGGCTCATTAAGGTTTTCGGTACCGAAGAGCAGAAGAAGCTCTATCTCGAGAAGATGTTTTCCGGCCAGTGGGGCGGAACCATGTGCCTGACCGAGCCGGACGCCGGCTCCGATGTCGGGGCGCTGAAGACGAAGGCAGTTCCGCAGCCCGACGGCACCTATCTGATTTCGGGGCAGAAGATCTTCATATCCTGCGGCGACAGCGATCTGGTGGAAAATATGATACACCCGGTTCTCGCCCGCATCGAGGGGGATCCGGGAGGAACGAAGGGTATCTCTATCTTTATCGTTCCCAAATACCGGGTCAATCCGGAAGGCTCACTTGGCGAATTCAATGATGTCGTCGTCTCCGGCATCGAGCACAAGATGGGCATTCACGGATCGGCAACCTGCACCATGAGCTTCGGCGATAACGGCAAGTGCGTCGGCTACCTCCTCGGCGAGCAGCGGAAGGGGATGCGGATCATGTTCCAGATGATGAATGAGGCGCGGCTTCTGGTCGGCTTGCAGGGGGCCGCGATTTCAAGCACCGCCTACATGCATGCGGTGACCTACGCGCGAAACCGGGTGCAGGGGAGGCACGTGACCCAGATGCTGAGCCCCGACGCCAGCGCGGTCACCATTATTCAGCATCCCGATGTTATGCGAATGCTCCTCTGGATGAAGAGCTATGTCGAAGGAACGCGTATGCTTATCTACTATCTCACGCATACCCAGAATCTTGCCGAGATTATGGAAGGAGATGAGGCCAGGGAACATATGGGCATTGGCGAGCTCCTCATCCCCATCTGCAAGGCTGGTGGAACCGATACGGCGTGGATGGTAACCGCTGAAGCGATTCAGGTCTACGGCGGATACGGGTACTGCTCTGATTATCCCGTTGAGCGTTTTGCGCGCGATTGCAAGATATTCTCACTGTACGAGGGGACGAACGGCATTCAGTCGATGGACCTCACCATGCGGAAGATCCTGATGAACCCGGAGCAGTATAACTATTCGGTGTTCAGAAAGCGCGTTGCCGAAACCATCGCTGCCGCCAAGGGCGTTGTTGATGATAAGTACGTGACGCCGGTCGAACAGGGAATGGTAAAGCTCGATGAGGTTGTCGAGATGATGAAGGGGCAGATGGGCGAGGGGAAATACCTCCACCTGTTCATGAACGCCACCCCTCTGCAGCAGGCGATGTTCATGCTCGCGCTCGCCTGGATGCATCTGTGGAGCCTGACGCTGACGCTGCCGAAGGCGAAGGAGCTGGTTGGCGATCTCAAGGGTGAGGAGCGCGACAAGCTCCTGGAGGAGAATCTGGAAGCTGCATATTACAACGGCAAGGTGCTCTCGTCGCAATTCTATCTCGGCATGGAGTTCCCGAAATACTTCGGCAAGGTAGATGCAATTCTCAATGGAGAGACGGCTGTCATCAAGGCGACCAATTCGATTCTCACCGGTGCTCTTGAAGAATAGTCTGAATCGACCTATGAATTTTCCAGAGGCCAGCAGGAGAAGAACCTGCTGGCCT
The DNA here is from genome assembly GCA_964652955.1 of uncultured Leptospirales bacterium. Lineage (GTDB taxonomy): Bacteria > Spirochaetota > UBA4802 > UBA4802 > JAKQUI01 > CAZZCF01. The sequence goes on along the minus strand of CAZZCF010000110.1, from coordinate 12,633 downwards.
TTTTTATTCCGTAAGCCGAGAGTATATACCCTCTCCTTGAGAATAGTTCACCCGATGACAAAAAAGTATGTATTTCGGACAGGATTCACAGGATTAACGTGACTTTGAATACTGTATATCAGAATCCTATTCGGATGTATGTGAAATTGATGTTTCGAATGAAGCGGATCTTTTGATGATGTTTGACGCTGATTGGGATTTTTAGAAATTCTGATCATCCTGTAATCCTGTCTAATAATGCTTTTTTGCTCTCTTTTCATCGAGTCTTCAAGAAATGCCATCTCGATCGCAATCCGGAAGGAACAGAGCTCTTATTGACCGTCAGTTTCCGGCTGCCGGAGTAGATGAATGTATCTTCTTACGTGAGATGTGTATTTCAGTGAGAATTATTTGTAATTCGTTAAATTCCTGCTGGACAATTCATGAAGAATTTTTTCTGATAGGGTATAACACTTTCTGATTCTCGTTCCTTTTGACTGACGCTGCGGAATCTGATATCCGTGCTCCTCCTTTCGGGGAGGGGGAAGCGTTAATCCAACAAGTGAGGAGGTTGATATGGCATTAAATCCATTAGTCGATTCGAGAGATATGCGTTTTACCCTTTTCGAGATGCTGGAGATCGATAAGCTCACCGATTTGCCGAAATTTTCGGATTTCGACCGGGATATGTTTGAGGATACGCTCACCCTCGCGGAAAATATCGCCGTGGAGGAGGTGTATCCGGTCAATGCGGAGGCCGATAAGGAGGGAGTGCAGTATAATCCGGATACAAAAGAGGTGACGGTTCCCGAATGCATCAAGCCCGGACTTGCAGCCTTTTACGAGGCGGGATTTCTCGGTATCGCCACCGAACAGGAGATCGGCGGCATGGGAATGCCCGTAACCATCTATCAGGCATGCGTTGAGTATTTTACCGCGGCGAGCATGACCTTCACCATGTACACCGGTCTCAGCATCGGGGCGCTCAATCTCATCAAGAACTTCGGAACCGATGAGCAGAAGAAGCTGTACATCGAAAAGATGCTCAACGGACAGTGGGGAGGCTCCATGTGCCTGACCGAGCCTGAGGCCGGTTCCGATGTCGGCGCGCTGAAGACAAAAGCGGTGCTGCAGGATGATGGCACCTATCTCATTACCGGGCAGAAGATCTTCATCTCCTCGGGTGACAGTAATGTCTATGAGAACATGATTCATCCGGTCCTCGCCCGCATCGAAGGGGACCCGGCGGGAACGAAGGGGATCTCCATCTTTATCGTGCCGAAGTATCGGGTCAATCCCGATGGAACGCTCGGAGAGTTCAATGATGTGATATGCACCGGCATTGAGCACAAAATGGGGATAAAGGCGTCCCCGACCTGTTCGCTCTCCTTTGGCGATGAGGGGAAATGCGTCGGCTACCTCCTCGGTCAGCCGCAGAAGGGAATGCGGATTATGTTCCAGATGATGAACGAGGCCCGACTCTATGTCGGTCTGCAGGGGCTCGCGCTCTCGAGCGCGGCATACATGCATGCGGTGACCTATGCGAAAAACAGGGTGCAGGGGCGACACGCGACGCAGATGACAAACCGCGAAGCCCCCTCGGTCACCATCATCCAGCATCCAGATATCAAGCGGATGCTTCTCTGGATGAAGAGCTATGTCGAGGGGATGCGCATGCTCAGCTATTATGTGTCGAAGAATATCGATCTCGCGGATGAGCTTGAAGGTGACGAGGCGAAGGAGTGCCTGGGTATCGTCGAGCTTCTCATACCGATCACCAAGGCCGGTTGTACTGATTCCGCCTGGCTGATTACTGCTGAGGCGATACAGATCTACGGCGGGTACGGCTACTGCTCGGATTACCCGGTCGAGCAGTTCGCACGGGATTCGAAGATCCTCTCCCTCTATGAGGGAACGAACGGCATTCAGTCGATGGACCTCACCATGCGGAAGATACTGATGAATCCCGATCACTATAACTACTCGGTGTTCAGGAAGCGGGTCGCTGAAACCGTTGCGCAGGCGAAGGGCGTTGTTGACGAGAAATACGTGACGCCGATTGAAAAGGCGCTGGAGAAGCTCGATGAGGTCATCGAGATGATGAAGGGGCAGATGGGTGAGATGAAGATTCTCCATCTGTTCATGAATGCCACACCGCTTCAGCAGGCGATGTTCATGCTGGCTCTCGCCTGGATGCATCTGTGGAGCCTGACGCTTGCACTGCCGAAGATGAAGGAGCTGGTGGGCGATGCGAGCGGCGAAGCGCGCGAAAAAATCCTGAAGGAGAACCTTGAAGCTGCATTCTATTCAGGGAAGGTGCTGGCAGCTCAGTTCTATATCGGCGCAGAGTTTAAGAAATGTCTGGGCAAGCTCGATTATATCCTGGATGGAGAGACGGCAGTTCTCGAGGCCAGTGAGGACATTTTCACCGGCGCGCTGGAAGAGTAGTCCGGCAGGAGCGGCAAAGCACACCGGCAGTGACGTGCTGCGGTTGAAGGGTGCGTTTCGATGATGCGATTCGAGAGGGCACACGGCTCTCCTGGCCTTTCGAGGGTTACGGCGTAAAGGCGCTGTGATGCGTTCGATCAAAGCCCGGGATAATTGAAGAGCCGGGCGCGCCTCTAGAGAGGAAACTGCTCGATGATGTGATCGGGCAGCTGAAAGGCCCTGCACTTTTCCCTGTAGATATCCCCGAAGAGGAGCGACAGGAAACAGACGGTAATTCTTCTTTGCCGTTTCAGCTCGCTGAGCAGATCGGCTGTTTTCCGATCACCCTGTTTGAAGGTGAAGAAGAGGGGAAACGCACCCTCCTCGTGATCGATGATGAGGGCGAGAATAATCGCTTCATCATTTATTTCGATATGCCAGCCGGTGTTCCTGCCCTCGATTAGTGTTATTCTGTCCTCAAAGTTGAAGTGAAAAATAATAATGCTGCTCTCTTGCTGCAGGATAACCGAGCTTCCCGGATCCTGAAGCTCCTCGTAGAAGAATGAGCAGGGTCCCTCCCGCGGAAGGGGAGCGTTCTGCTCAACGCGATCGAATGCGTCAATGATTTCGCTGTCTGACGGCATCCCTCACTCTCCGCTGTGAATACTTTTCGGCACTGCTCGCATTTCAGGGAAACTCTGCACGAAATGCCCTTTCATGGCAATATTATTTTTCCCCTTCCTGCTGTGTTCCCTTTTTATGCGATCGAGGGGTTGTTAAATGCAAAAAAAAATGGGGTGCCCTTCACGGGCCCCCCATGCATTTTGAGATGGGCTAACGTCTTTGCCTTTATGAAAACTCAGAACGTTGCTTTCAGACCGCCGTAATAGGATCGTCCGGCTATCTCGTAGCCGATCGGATTTTCATACTCCTTGTCGGTCAGGTTCTCCACCCTGCCGAATACCTGTATGTTTTCGGAAATCCAGTAGGATGCTCCCATGTTTACAAGATAGTAGGAATCGAGTTCCTCTTCCTCTGTCGTAAATGTCGCTTCATTGTACCAGGCATCATCCCGCTTGCCGATATAGATGACGCCGATGTTGATATTTGCGCCCTTGATAAATGCCCAGTTCAGGTAGCCGCTTGCCTGATGCTCGGGACGCCGCAGCAGTCGCTCATCAGTCTCCTCATCTTCGGCCTCTCGTGTATAGGTATATGAGGCGTCTATCCTGAGTGATTCGATGGGAGTGAATCGAAGAGATCCCTCGAGGCCGCTCGTTTCAACTTTCTCCTTGTTGACATACTTCCACATCGCATCGAGATCGATCTTGTTATCGTATGTTGTTGCAAAATAGGCAACATCGATGATGAGCCGCTCGCCCCAGATCGGCTGCTCAATGCCGAAATCATAGCTCTTGCTCTCCTCCGGTTTCAGGTCTTTGTTTCCCGTCGTCCATGCGGTGTCGTAGAGCTGGTTGAGCGCAGGGGCCCGGAAGCCGGTTGCGTAATTTCCCTTGAGTCGCGTTTTGACAAAGGGGATGATAATGCTCCCTGAAACCTGATAGGTGTTCTTTGTTCCGAATTCCTCATGATCGTTCACTCGAATGCCTGCAGTTACGAAGATATGCTTGAGGAGCTTAAGGTGATTCTGGAGATAGTAGGCGGCGGTTCTCACCCGCTGCTCGTCGAATTCCGTGGTTGATGGACCAAATCCGGCATCGCTGTAGTCAAGTGACGTCATGCTGTCCTGCTCATATTCGATACCGCCCGTTATCTCATCGATATCGCCGATGGTGAAGATATGCTGCCATTCTCCTCTCCGGTGATTCCCCTGGAGCCAGCTGTCGGTGAACTCGTTCGGCTCGTCGACGTCCACCTCATCCCGATACCTTCTCACAATGTTCATGTATGAGAGCGAGATCTTGTGCCTCCACCAGGTGAAGATCTCCTGATCGAAACCGAGTATGGATGACATCTGCTTGGTTTCCTGCACATAATTCGGATCGTCGTAGAAAGCGCCATCATCGAGCTCGGCAAGGGCGTCAACGTATCGAAATGAGAGGGTAATCCAGCTCTTGCTGAAGGGGCTGAAGCCGAGCCGCGAGCTGACGGTGGTATTTTCGTAACGATCATCCTCAAGTTTGTCAGTGGTACCGGGTTCTTTCGAAGCTTTTGAAAAGCCGCATATATCGGTCCGCGAAACAGAGAAGGAATAGAAGGTTGTATCGGTCCCCCCATCAATGCTTACCGATTCCCGAAAGGTGGAGTAGGATCCCCCCTCGGCCCTCATGGTGAGCTTCGGTTTTCCCTTTCCCCTCCTGGTGATAACGTTAATGACACCGGCAGTGGCATCGGATCCGTAGAGCGTGCTCATTGGCCCGCGAACAACCTCGATTCGCTCGACATTGTCAGTGGTGAGATTGGCAAAGTCGAAGCTCCGGTCAACGTTTGAGGGATCGTTCATCTTTACGCCGTCGACGAGGACCAGGAGATGAGTCTCTTCTGCACCCCGCATAAAGACGCTGGAAAGACCGCCGAGTGCCCCTGTCTGATACGTGGTAATGCCGGGAACATCTTTCAGAACATCGATGACCATCTGCTTGCCCCGCTGTTCAATCTCCTTGTCGGTGATAACGGTGATGGAGACACCGGTTTCCTTCTTGGCGATCTCCGTTTTGGTTGCCGTCACCACAATCTCATTGAGATTGCTCACCCTCTTTTCTTCTTTTTTCTCCTTTTCTCCTTTTTCTTCCTTTTGTTCCTGCCTTTCCGGCTCAATTTCCTGCGCAAAAGCCGCATTGAGGAAGAAAACGCTGGCGAACAGAAGCACCAGTACGCGTACACTACGTTGCATAGTAAAATTCCTCCTTGTGTAATTGTTGGTTCATCGTAAGTGATGAATCTGGAATTCCGGAGGTGTCGGTGAACGGTTTTGAGGCGTTTGTGATTGACAGGAGAGAAATCAAAAAAACACGCCTCAAGGCGTGTTCTCTGTTAGAATCAATCTCGTTGATGCTAACCGGTTCCCAATCCTCGAGGATAATCCAGTTAAATGGAGTTCCTGGCTTATCTGCCTGAGAGCAGAATTACAGTTGCGGGTCAGCGGGGGATTCTCACCCCTCTTCCTCCGGTGAACAGAATAACTCAAAGAACTTTTCCTCCCCGCCGCAAGAGAACCTGCAAGGGGGAGAAATTACGATCCAGAAAAACAGAGTGTTTGCATTTGTCAAGATTTTTTTAGAATACCGTATCGGTCAAAAGAATAACGTGATGTAATTTTAAAATCATGCGAAAGATTGAACATATCACGGCGGTGCAGCGACGCGGGAACTCGGGGATAAAAATTCAATGGTTTAGTATTCCTGTGTCAGCTGTTGTACTGTTCATTCGGCGCGGTGAGCAGCAGGGCTATTCCTTGACGTGCGCCGGGACCGGAAAGACCTGCGGTTTTTTCGTCAGGGGATTCTCGTAGACGACGCAGACCGTATCGTACAGAACTTCGATGTTCTGGTAGGTTAAAACATCCTCGGGGGGGCCATCGACGAATATGCTTCCTTCCTTCAGTCCGATTATTCGCGAGCAGTAATCAGAGGTGGTATTGATATCGTGCAGGACGGTGATGATCGTGCTCCCCGCCTGATTGAGCTTGTACAGGATGTCCATTATCTGTATGGAATGGTTAATGTCCAGAAAGGTTATCGGTTCATCGAGAATAATGACCTCGCGGCTCTGCGTGAGGGATTGAGCGATTCTCACCATCTGTCGCTCCCCGCCCGAGAGCTCGCCTATCTTCCGATTACTGAGATGAAGTATCCCGGTCATGGTCATTGCCTGCTCGATTGAGCTTCGGTCCTCATGGCTTTCGATCTCCCATAACATCTGATGGGGGAATCGCCCGAGCCGTAGAAAATCGTAAACCGTGAAGGGGAGGATGTTCTCCAGCGACTGATGCACAACGGCAATCTGCTGTGCCAATGCCCTCCTCCGGTAGCTCCCGATTGCACTTCCCTTGAAGACAATGCTTCCGGACGTGGGCGTGATGTTGTCCGAAAGCACCTTCAGGAGTGTGCTCTTGCCGGCACCGTTCGGTCCGATGATACCGAGAAAATCACCTTCATTGATTACGAGGGTGATGTCGTGAAGAACCCGGATGCCTCGGTACCCGGCGTTCAGATTCTGAAGCTCGAAGATTTTCATTGAACGCGATCTCCTCTTGTGATCAGCAGGGATAGGAAGAATATTCCTCCGATGAATCCGGTGACGATTCCCACCGGAATCTGATAGGGGGGAGCAATCGTTCTTCCGACGAGGTCGCAGAGGACGAGAAGAACTGCTCCGCCGACTGCTGAGGCGATAATCAGCTTCAGGTGGATGGGGCCGAAGAGGAATCGCATAACATGGGGAACAATAAGTCCCACAAATCCGATAATGCCAGCCATGGAGACAGATATCGCTGCGAGGAGTGAGGCTATCCAGAATATATTTCTGTTGTCTCGCCGGGTTACTCCCAGGTTTTTTGCAAAGGTATCACCAAAGGATATTACATCAAGATGTTTGAAGTAAAACAGTGAAGCGGCAATGATCAGTGGCAATATCGCTGCCATTAATCCCAGCGTTTTGTATCGCGCCAGTGAGAGATCGCCCATGAGCCAGAGGAGCGCTTTATGAACCTGCTGAGCCCTGGTCATGGCGAATATCAGGAGAACGCCGGAGGAGAGGATGAAGCTCAGGGCAATGCCGGTGAGGATAAGCGAGGTCGGACCGAATCCCCTTCTGATCGAGAGAGTGTATACCAGGAGAACAGTCAGGGTGCAGCTGATAAAGGCGAAGAGGGCGATGTAGAAATAATCAAGCCCTGAGACGACAGCAATCGTCGCTCCGAGAGCTGCTCCGCCCGAGATACCGATGGTATAGGGTTCGGCGAGGGGGTTTTTCATGAGCGCCTGAAAGAGAACGCCGCTGACCGAGAGGGCGGCTCCAACGAGGAGCGCCATAACGGTGCGGGGAAGCCGCAGTTTCATAATAATGAGATACTCAACGGTGTCTTCCCCGTCGGTGAGCAACGCGAGAAGCTTTGACGGCGATATGAAGGTGGTACCCATTGAGAGAGAGAGCACGAGTATGATGCCCGTTATAAGAATGAGCGCTGTGAAGAATATCTTCCCTTTCATATATCTTCGGTTATCGCAAGGTAGTACCTCTCCCCGAGATGGCACGGGAGCGGTTTCTCCTCGATAGCTCCTTTCTGATTATCTCGGCAATTTCTCTCACCGATGATACGTAATCGCCGGGGGTATAGAAGGCCACCCGGTCAGGGCTTATGGAATAGATGACATTATTTTTTATTGCCGTGACGCAGGGAAAATCGGAGAAGATTCTCATAAAAAAGTTCTCCGCACCTTCTCTGATCGAAATGATAATATCGGGATTGCGGGTGATGACAAACTCCTCGGTCACAATGGGATAGGGGACCTTGAAGCCCTCGAAGCAATTACTGCCACCGGCGTCTTTGATTATCTTTCCAACATACGAGTTCCCTGAAGCGGCGATAAGCGGCGTGTGATCGATGAAGAGCGCAATGCTGAGGCTGGTCTCGTTTCGGCGTATCGCTCTCAGGGTGTTTCTGTATTCAGTCAGCTTGCTTCTTGCCAGCTCCCTCTTTCCGATGAGGATTGCCAGTTTCAGGTAATTGCCACATATCTCATCGAAGTCTTCATTTCTTCCGAAGCAGCTTGTTCGTATTCCCGTTGCATCGAGTCGTTCCACACTCTGTATGGGGTTGTCCTCATTCGAGAGCAGGACGATATCAGGGTTCAGGCTGACAATCTTTTCGATATTTGGCTGAATGAGATTCCCGACAATATCGATCTTCCTGGAGAGGGCAGGGTGATAGGCGGTAACGCCCACGAGGAGATGCTCCGATTCGAGATCGACAATCTCGCGCGTGATCGCTGGCGAGAGAGATACGACTTTTCTTATTTCGCCCGTTGCAACGCTTATCCGCTCTTGCCGGTTATAGATCATAAAAAAAATAATTGCAATAAAGAGGAGCAGCGGATTAAAGGTTTTCAATCGCTTGATGATGTTCATCCGTAATGAGAATTCCTTTCCGACTCCTTCCCGGTGACGATTGTTTGTCTGCGTGGAGTGAGAAATCGCATATCCTTTCAGGGGACGATGGAAAAATCCCTTTGAGCCATGAAGTTCTGAAAGGAATATGTTTTATCATGAAACATAGTTTTACCGGCACCTTCGCAAACGGTGTTTTGCGAAGGCGCCTTATCGGAAACAGATGATCGGGCACGCGATTTTGTCAAGGGGATTAATGCTCCCTCCGATGTGTTCTCACAGGAGCTGAAGATGAAGAGACCGGTGATATGCATGCCAGTAAGCTAAACAGGTATATACAATTCCTGAAGAGCAGTGAATTCAGGGGATACCTCGCCGGGAGCTGGTCGGTGAGCTGGCCGATGATATTCATCATGTTCTTCGAGTTTCTGATTAATCTCACCGATGTGTATATCGCCGGCATCCTGGGAAAGGAGATCCAGGCAACGGTCGGCTTTGTCTCTCAGATATACTTTGTCTTCATTGTGGTCGCCTACGCCCTGACCATCGGATCGGTTGCCATCGTCTCGAAGCTCTACACCGCCGGCGATCGCGCGGCGCTCTCGAATACCATCTATACCATTCTCCTCTCGGTCGGTGTCGCCGGTGTTGTACTGGGACTCGTCGGCATCTTCTTTGCGCCGATGCTCATCGAGATTCTCAATGTCCCGAACGAGGTGAAGCGAAACAGCATCCCCCTCATCGAGATCTACGCCGGCGGGCTCCTCTTCCACTACATCCTCATCAACACGAACGGCATTCTCCGCTCCAGCAAAATGATCCGGAGCTCCATGAGAACGATGGCGCTTGTCTGCGCCCTGAATGTCCTGTTGAACTTCCTCTTTGTCTTCTGCACGCCTCTCGGCTTCCGGGGCATCGCCCTCTCGACCGCAGTGAGCGTCTTTATCGGCAGTCTCCTGAATCTCCGGCACATCGGAAGACTGGTTGAACGGGTACGGACATTCTCATATGCGATGCTGAGAAGCGTCATTGCCGTCGGCTGGCCATCCGGTCTCATGCGCATCCTCTGGCAGATCGGCTCGACGGTTCTGTTCCTCGTCATCAGCGCCCTGCCCGAGAACAATGTCGAGATACTTGCCGCATTTACCAACGGGCTGAGGATTGAGGCGGCGATCTTTCTCCCCGCCTTTGCCTTCAACATGGCCAATGCGGTGGTCATCGGCAATCTCCTCGGTGAACGGCGGGAGACTGAGGCGTTCCGGGGCGGAGTCGTCACGGCGATGATAGGCGTTTGCTTCATTGTCATTCTCACCGTGATCGTCGTTCTCAACGCCCGGCTGCTGGCGACGTTCCTCTCGCATAACCGGGTGGTGATCGACGAGTGCGTTACCTATATCTACATCAGCATGATAGGCGAGCCCTTCATGGCCTGGGCGGTGATCATCAGCGGTGGCCTGAGCGGAGCAGGGGATACCAGGGGCATTATGGTGATTGTTGTGCTGAGCCAGTGGCTGGTGCGCATCCCGCTCAGCTTTCTCCTGGGGATCTCTCTCGGCTTCGGTGCCGAGGCTATCTGGTGGTCTATGAATGCTTCCATCTTCGTTCACGCGCTCTTTATGACGCGCCGATACTTCAGGAAAAAGTGGCTTGCCGCCGACCCGGCGCCACCCGCACCGGCAGGCCCATAACGGATGAGCCGGCATTCCTCCGGTATTCAGGTTCCAGTGCGAGCAGACCGGTAGTTATCCTGTAAATCGAATCCAATTATTTTCACTTTTTTACTGCCTGCGGGAAGGAATGGATCTTCGGAGTGAGGTGTCCGATAACGGTACCGGAGAATTCCCCTTTACGCGGAGGGTTTATTCTATCTCTCAAGCACGATATGATATTTTTCATCCAGGAGCCTTCTCAGGTCACTCATAAAACGGTCTCCGGGATCCAATTTTGCCGTGGGCCGGTATTCTCTGTCTTTTTGAAGATAGAGCCGGTAATGGGGAAGCTTCCTGTCGGTGTACTCGTGATGGCCGATCAGAAATTCGATGCTCGGATGTTTTTGTATCAGATATTTGACCAGCGCCGCGTTGCTCCGAAGCTGCTCACGGGTCAGCTCACTACTGTCTCGTGCGACATTCTCGATGCCGATGGAGCAGTGATTGAACCCTATGGCGTGTCTGCCGATTATCGAGGTGGGGAGGAGCGAGTAGATATCGCCGTTTTGTGCCACAACAAAGTGTACCCCCACATTGAGCCTGCCAAATTTTCTTATATACGTCCTGTTCCGTGAAACGCCTGCAGGCCTGAAGCATTCCAGGCTTCCCCGCAGGGAGCCGATTGCCGTGTAGTGAATGACGATTATCTTCGGATGTGATAACTCGCAGGTATCCATCCCGTAATGCCGCAGGCAGTATTCTCTGGTAAGGGCAAGTCGCTCGGGAGTAACAACGGGAAACTTCTTTATTTCACCCGGAAGCGGAGCAGACAGTACGATGAGGATTATGACGGTTACTGCGCGCATGATTATGATTATGGAACCTCCGATGAATGTGCAATTCTTGCAGCTTCTCTTTACGGAAAATATTTCCGAGAGACAATAAAGTTGCGGAGCGTGAGAGCACCCTGCCGATTGTATGATCTCGACAGCGTGCCGCTCGCATTTGATGAGCGCAGGCGCGCCCTATTGAGATGGCTCCGGGAGCTTCTTGGCTGTTTCCGGACAGGTCATTCCCGAGAGGTTGCCCTTCGCCGCTTCGGTTCTGAAGCGCCACATGCTCACCTGCTCACCCTTTTGAAGTGCCTTATAGCCCTCATACCATTCGAGATAGTCCTGTTTAATTGATTTCAGCTTCTCCTCCGATTGCGGCGAGCCCGGCTCAATTCCTTCGAATTTTTTCAGGAATTCCTCATGGCACTCCTTTATCCATTTTTTGATAGTTGCCTCGCTTATGGCGGCTGCGAGCGCTTCCGAGATGAGTGCCATCATGAAGATGACGGCGATGAGTTTCTTCATAGCGTACCTCCCTCAATTATATCTCTTTCGTGAATAAGAGTTGCACGAGAGCATTGATACTTCAATTAAAAAAGGGGCGGCACACTAAAATTCCGCATCTTTCTGATTGTAAGTGGTGCTGGAGCGCCTGCACGTCACGATAATGCACACCTGCGGCTTCGTCATTTTTTTATGGACGAATTTGTTGGATGCAGTGATACTGTAACATACCGTAACCGGCACAACGTGATTCTGACAGGGGGAGTGCCGTTGGCTTATTTCTCCCCTCCCTGGTGAAATATCTCAAGAATTGCATGCGCTATGCGCAGCATGTGCAGAAGTGCGGCGGTACGGAATACTGTTTGCTGAAATCTTCCGCTCAATAAATATTTTTATTTCCAACACTGCCGGATGAGTGGTATTATGTATATATAAAATCGCAGGAGGGACTCCAGTGAGCGGTGAAGGAAAAGTTATTTATACGGGAATCGGCGCACGTGCTACACCGGAACGCTTTCTCTTGAGTGCGATGAAAATTGGGCAACATATGGCCCGGAAGGGATATGTGCTGCGTTCCGGCGCTGCAGAGGGTGCGAGCGCTGCTTTTGAGCAGGGCTGTGATAGCGTGAAGGGTCAGAAAGAGATTTATCTTCCCTGGCGGGGATTCAACGGGAATCGCTCAGAGCTCTTTACTGTCCCTGATCGAGCTTATGACATCATGAAGAATTTTAATTTTGCTTGGGAAACCCTCTCCGAGAGCGCGAAAAAGCTTCAGGCCCGCTATGTTTTAACTGTTCTGGGAGAAGATCTCAGGACCCCTTCCCGATGCATTATCTGTTATACGAAAGATGGAAAACGGAAGGGCGGCACGGGGCGTGCTCTTCAGATAGCGAAGAAGCACAATATTCCCATCTTCGATATGGGCCGTTTCGAGGATGAGGTCGATGTGATGCGGTTGCGGTTCATTGAGTTTCTCGAGTCGCTTTCATTGAGCACTGAAGGATTGTTGCTGTAGCTTTTCCGCTCAGAGCATGCAAAAAAGTTGTTTTTACCTGAAGCGAGTTGTATAATTAAAGCAACGATGCTCTGATACAGAAAGAGTTGATCTGCTGAAAAGATAGGCATTTGTGCTGTGATAAGATTTTTTATCACTCCTTTCTGCTGGTGACTCT
>CAZZCF010000109.1:0-15066 GCA_964652955.1 uncultured Leptospirales bacterium | reverse complement strand
CAACTCATTATTGCAAGATAATATCACATCTTGCAATAACTATTTGAGTTATTACAAGATCAACAATAAATATATTAACCCCCCTCCCGTGAAGATTGTTCAATCAAACTGGCGTTACTTAAAATGTACGATCCCCTCTTTCTCCAACGAGTGAAGCTCGTATATATCATTGAATTTGAACGTATATTTGAATACGTTTCGATTCACCGCATTCCGGGAATAGAAATAAAGGCCGCACGGCTCGAGGGAGTCGACAAGCCGCAGCTTCGTATAATTGTCAACGAGTGAATAGTGAACATTTTTTAACTTGTTCTTGATTGCATAATCGAGCGAAGCGACGATGACCCGCTCATAGGCAAAGCTCCTTCCGGCATACTCACGGTTGAATCCTCCCAGGACACCTCCCATATTCGATCCGGAAATGTGAAAGGTATGGAATCCGATAATCCTGCTGTCAATCCGGACGAGAATGTGTATGTACTTGTCCGAATTATACACTTCTGTTTCGAAAACAGTGTCCTCGAAGAATTGCTGGGAAGGGGTGTTGACCCTGCTTCCCTCGATTGAACGATTCAGGCATTCCCTCAGTTCCGCTTGGTCGCTTTTCGAAAGAGGGCCCCGTATAATCTCGGTTGAAGGAACATTTCTTTTCCTCTTCAGATTCTTTTTGAGGCTTCTATGTTTATCAAGATATTCGGATATGTCCGTATATTTCGTTGCATCAAAATATGCTTCGGATGATGAAGGGTAGATATCAAAACCGGCTTTTTGATAATGCTTCTCGTTTGCCGACGTATCAACGACGGTGACCATATCAGCTTCCTTCTCTTCCTTCAAATGAGTCAGAATTGCACTCATGATTATGTCTTCCAGCTCGGGTTCCCGGTAAAAAAAGGGACGGGTGATATTTGACGTGATCAAATTGCGAAAAGAGACGTAGACGCAGTTGCTCATGAGCATTGAAAGGGCTGAAACTATTTTTCTTAGAACTGCGCTCCTGCGAAAAGCTGCATAAGAAGTTGTCATATCAAATGGTTTCATCCTTAAAAAAAGACCGAGGCCGATTAATCTATCATCCTGATATACTTTGAGATAGAAGAATGTTACCCTGGAAGTTGATCGCGCAACCCACTCCTGGAAGACATCCCAGATAGTATGGGACAGCCCCTCCTGCTTCAGATGGCCGGTGAAAACTTCCTTCTCCTCTTCTGTTAATGATGTATCTTTTGTGCAATACACATTATTCATAGTGGCAAACCTCATGAATTTATATCTATTTCAGGCCACCTGATGGGGCTTCGGGTTGAGGAGCGAGCGTGCCCGCTTCGCCTGATGTCCGCGCCATCATCTTCTTTGCATAACTTCTTTTCTTCTTATGCCTTCTTGCGGAACGACTGAACGGATTTCTCTATCGTTTGTGGTGATATCTGCCCGCTTGAATTCTTCTCCGCCTGCCCGTTGCCGATAGGCACCGATACATTGCGCACTCGACGATATCGAAACGACCCGCAGGGCTCTACGCCACCCTGCTCTTGAAATCCTCGAGGAAGTCCACCACCTTCGAGATCTCGCCCAGGGGAAAGTCCATCTCCTCACCCTTCAGGTTCGCCGTGAAGATGCTCCGCTCGTTCGGCACCGACGCTATCACCCTGTCGGCATCGACCGACTGCAGCAGGATCTCCTCCGTCTCGTCATCGACCTTGTTCAGGATGTAGTAATAGGGCTTATCGATCCCCGTTGCCATCTGTCCTATCTTGCCGGACAGCTTTATCGATTCCAGGGTCGGGTCGATAATGACGAGGATAATATCACACCCCTTGTCAACCCCCCGCCCCAGGTGCTCGATTCCCGCGTCGGTGTCCGCGATGAGAAACTCGTCGGGCTCGAGCTCCAGTATCTCCAGGAAACGCGAGGAGAGCACGTTGATGGGACAGGCGCACCCCTCCCCGAAGCTGCGTATCTTCCCCATGGAGAGGAGCCGTATATTCTCCTTGCTGGATATATATTCAACTGGAAGCTCGCCCGACTTCCACCGATCCGGGAGCTCCTTCACCTTGCTGAACAGCACCTTCTTGCCGCCGAAGTAGTTCATAAAATCTTCGGGATCATCGATGCCCAGTTGCGCATGAAGCCCGAAGTTCGATTCATCGGTATCGAGCGCCAGAACCTTGAATCCTCTCCGGTTCATCTCTTTTGCCAGGAGCGACGAGACGGTGCTCTTTCCGCAGCCGCCCTTGCCGCTTATAAATATTTTCATGTTACCTACCCTTTCAGGTTTTCAGAAAAACCTTTGAATTTACAAAATCAATCGAATCGATGGTAGCCTCAATCGACTGCTCCTCGCCAAACATGGTCGACAGGAGTATATTCTTCCCCTCCGTTCTCAAAAAGGCGATCTCCTTGAATAGCTCTTCCTCTTCCCTGTCATCTACTATCCATACGCTCGGCATGCACATAGATAAACCTCCCGGCGTTTTTATCACATAGGGGCTTTCGATCCGATACGCGGGCGTGCCAGACCGATACCCTGATTATAATAAGTGCAATTTCCATTCCCGAATCGATAATGCAAACTATTTTTTACCGCCGATGGGATAATTTTCCGGCGAATGCAATCGTGTTGAGAATAAAACCCGCGATACAGTCCTCCGACACCTCATTTTTATAGATCCGTTCTCTATTTCTCCCCAATCGGCAGGAATATATATTTGAACCGGGAAGCCGGCGCCCCGTATTTATTGCATAATGCAATGCTTTTAACAGTTAATGCCGGCAAAATGCAATCATTTGAATCGATATTCCGTGCAAAATGCAAAATGTAATCCCCCGGCCATTATCATTTGTACCCGATTTAACTCGATTCTATTTAAACAGTACCGTTTTCTCCGTCATTTCACACCTCAAAACCGCGTAAGAACAGCCCCGTGCAGCATTTCATGCGCATTTACTGTTTTTTTATCGGAGCCCGGCATCTGGTATAAAATCTGCTCATTATATAAGGTAGAACAGTTTTTCCAATGAGGAGGTGTTAATTATGCCGAGAGGAGATGGAACAGGTCCTCCGGGAGGAGGCGGACCGGGATCCGGAAGAGGGGGAGGAGGCAGAGGCTCTGGAAGGGGTCAGAGACAGGGTGGAAATTTCGGAACCGGTTCCGGGCTTGGCGTCGGCGGCGATTGCGTGTGCCCTTCATGCGGAACGGTAGCGCCCCATCAGGCGAGCATGCCGTGCAATCAGATAAAGTGCCCGAAATGCGGCACACTGATGACGCGGAGGTAGCGGGCGGTTCAACCTCTTGAACGCAGCGCGTGAGAACCGGGAATGCCCCGGCGCGCTGCGGGTTCGCCGCTCTCGAATCATCCGGTGAGCGCCGTCGTGGAGGTGCAGGCTGTCGATTGCCGCCTGGCGGTGTGGCAGAGGGGCGGTTGGTATCGCGCTCCTCGCTGCCCTTCCGTTTTTCGGGCGCCCGCTTTCCCATCCGGTTTTTCGGGGGCGGCCCGATGCCCCGTTCGGGTTTCGGGTGTTCCTCTGAACATTCTGTTATCTGCGCGCGGCACTCTGTCTCTTTTGATTTATTGCCCGCAGCTCTCTATCCCGTTCGGCTCACTGTATGTGGGGGCCGCTTCGCGTAAGAGGAGCGAAAGGCAAGGGGAGCGTAAAACAACACCATTCGTGAATATCGCCGGAAAGGCACGAGGAGGATAGTATGAGTTCGGTTACCTTTGCAGACGTGGCGGTTGTATCCTGTGGCACCATGCGGTTGGAGCTTCAACACCTCAGGGATGAGGGATTCCTCGACACCGAGCATCTCCTGTACACCACGCCGGGATTGCATGAGAATATCCGCAAGCTGGAAAGCCAGCTCATTCAGCGAATCCAGAAAGCGAGAGAGCGGGCATCGAAGGTGCTGGTCGTCTACGGCGGGCAATTCTGCTACGTGAATGCCGATCATCCTGAACGGACCATGAAAACCATTCTCGCCGAGCAGGGTGACGGTATTGTGCGCATCAACGCGACGCACTGTATGGACATGCTCGCGAGCAAGGCGGAGCGGGAGGAGCTGGCCGCCGGCGAAAAGGTACTCTGGCTGACGCCGGGCTGGATCAAGTTCAGGCATTTCGTCTACAAGGACAGGGACAAGGGATTCGCCGTCGAAAATTTCCCCAAACATGACGGCGGCGCATTTGTTCTCGACGGAATCGGTTTTATGGATCAATACATGGCCGAGCACACGGAGGAGCTGCTGGAGTACTCCGACTGGATGGGGATACCGATTCAGCCGATGCCTGTCACCCTGGATCGGTTCAAATCGCTTCTCGCCGAAGCGGCGGAAAAGCTCGCGGAATAAGTCAGCTCTTTTTCCCGGAAGATATCCCGCTAACACCGGAAGCATATTTCGCGGCGGTTTCCGTGTATGTGTTTTTATGATACCACCGGAAATGAATTTCACGGCAGAGGAGTGTTTACAGGTATGATAATACCGGAAGCATCTTCCCCTGTTCGGCGGATCGACGCGTCCCCGCCGGCTGTATCTCGTATCTCTCAGCTCTCCTTCAACTTCTTGAGCTCATCTTCCAGCGCCTCGAGCTCCTGTATCATCGCCGGCTGCACCGAATGCGCGGGAATCCGTCCCTGCAGATCGGCTATTGCATCCTCCAGCTCCCGTATCCTCTTCTCCCGCTCATCGGCGTTCTCTTTGCTATTATCCGACATTTTGAAAACTCCTCTCTTTTTTTTATTGAATCGACGCGGCATCCGATCCCGTGCAGCGCTTCTCTATCAATTCCCGGAACGGTGCTGCTTCCCCCGCTTGTCTTTCCCGGCAAATCATCGCGTCACAGGAATTACACACCCGCCCCTACGGCCGCGCGCATGAATCCCGCGCTCCGAATATAGCCGTCCCGATTCTGACCATGTTCGAGCCCTCCTCGATAGCCACCCGGTACGAGTTGGTCATCCCCATGGAGAGGTGCTTCATATTGACGCCGGGGATATCGAGCCCCTTGATCGTCTCAAAGAGCTCCTTCGTTCTCCTGAAAAAGGGCCTCGAATTCCCGGGATCGCCGAAGCGCGGCCCCATCGTCATGAGCCCCTCAACCCGGAGGTGCTCCAGCGCCGAGATATCCCTGACCAGCTGCACCATGTATTCCTCGAAGGGCTCATGCTCCTCCGGTTTTATTCCCGCCTTGGACTCCTCGCTTCCGATATTTATCTCTATGTACACGGGGATAACCCCCTTCCCCGCCCGGTCCGCCCTGCTGTCGATGGCGCGAGCCCTTTCCAGAGAGTCGACCGTCTGTATCACATCAAAAATTTCCAGCGCCTTGTTGATCTTGTTCGTCTGCAGGTGGCCTATCATGTGCCAGTTGACCTCGGCCGCCTTCGCTCCCAGCGCCTGGTACATCTGCTCGGCCTCCTGCACATAATTCTCACCGATATCGGTCGCTCCCGCTTCAAGTACTTCTTCAATTTCTTCCACCGTTCTCATCTTGCCGGCCAGAACAACGATTACCTCCGGCGGAATCTCTTCTCGTATCTTCCGGTAGTTTGTTGCAATGCTCATAATATCACTTACCCCCTCTCTTCTAAGTAAAGAATGTTTGCGCCATTCGTCAAACCATTTTATCCCTTCGATATGATCGGCCGCTTTTTCAATGCGTCCGGTTATTCTTCACCTTCGCCGGTCCGGCGGCTCTCATGCGGCGTGCCCGGCACTTCCTCTCCTCCCCTTCCCGTCACTGATTTCGCCATCCATCACGGGCCGTCGCCCGCTCCGGCGGCCGGTGCCGCTCATACGGCATCATATATCACCCCATCCCCCCATGAGCGCTGCTCGCGGAGAAGAAGAGTAAAATAAAATGAATCTGCAGCGCATCGGCAATCTTGGACCAGAAATGCCCGGTCAATCGGCGGAACAGCGCAAAGCGTGAGAGCCGGTGATCCAGAAGCTTCAGACTGATGAAGAAAAAACTGCAGAGAAGCGTCGCGATGAAGGGGAAGAGACCGGCGCAGGCGGTTCGGTGCAGTACAGCACTGCCCGCGATAATGGCGGCGAGGATATGTATACCCAGCACCGGCTCATATCCGATCCATGGAACTGAAAGGTAGCTCAGTATCGAAACAACAAAAATACCCGCCTGCCAGGGGAGAACAGCATCTCCGCAGAGTATGGCCAGGCTCCAGGCAGCAACACCGGAAAAAAAGGGAAGCGTGGTCCACTGGTCGGCGATGACTGCAACCCTGTTCTGGCTAACAATACGCGTGAACTGAATGATCCCGTAGAGCATGCCACCGGATGCATACCCGGCATACCACCACCATCCCCCGGGAAGGGGGCTCATGCACAGGATCCGGCAAAGCCAGCAGACACCGATCAGCAGGTAGACGATATTGACCAGTGCATTGGCAGGCATCTTCAATAAGGAGTGTTCATCATAGGGCTCGGCGTATTCCGCAGGCCCCGTACTGACCGAAATGCGGTTCAAGAGCGACATGATATGATGATACCTCAACGAGTTGAGAATTGTAGTTGTGAAAAAAAATTATTGCAAAAAAAGTGTCATAATAATAGTAGTGGTCAAGAATAGTATCAACGAATTAATCTGTCGATGCGTCGCATCATCAGAAAAAAAGTTGAATTATGTGAAGCAATGCATTATAATTCTTACTATATACATCCGGGAATCTACCTGCCTGTATATTCGATAAAGCCAGAAACACTAATGGAGAAGATTGTATGGAATCCTTAACGAAAGAAAGCTTCTTGGAAAAGATATTCAACTACGAAGAGAGCGAAGAGTGGAAATATGCGGGCGAGCTGCCCTGCATCATTGACTTCTATGCTGACTGGTGCGGACCGTGCAAAATGGTGGAGCCGGTCCTTGAAGAGATTGCTCAGGAATACGAGGGGAAGCTCACCATTTACCGTATTGACACGCAGGCCGAGCAGGAGCTGGCCGGCGTCTTCGGAATTCAGAGCATACCGAGCATACTCTTTGTACCGGTCGATCAACAGCCGCAAATGGCGGTCGGCGCTCTGCCGAAAGATACCCTGAAAAACGCAATAAAGAGCATATTCGATATAGAATAACGCGCGCCCTCCCTTCTGCGACAGTGCAGCGGATACCACGCTTCGAGAAGGAATACCGCTAAGAGGAAAGCTCCGATCGATCGGGGTTAGTTTAGTTCTTCGTCTACCCGGCCATCGGGGAGCATATTATCGGCGTGAGCAATCCCCTGCTCCTCCAGTTGATATCTCCTGCAGTTCTTCCAGTTCTCGCCTGACAGGCAGTACTGCTCGGCCCAGGAGCTGTCCAGACGCCCCCTCCGTTCAAACCATCTCAGGGGGCACATGCTGTACCATTTACATGCCATCGGAAATCCTCGAAAGGAGCAGCGCGGCAGCAGGCCAGACGCCTGAACCGCTCAATTACCCCCCCTCAGCCCCCCTTCTTCTTTTCGACCTCGTCAATGGAACCGTAACCGATTTTTTTGAAGAGATATGAATACCGCTCCTCCGCCAGGTTCCTCTCCTCCTGCTTCGCCCCGGTCAGGTCCTTGAAGATTAGCTCTAAAGTCCTGTCCGAATAGGTCTCCAGCTCCGAGGAGAGATACGTTCCGAATCTCTCGGCAGGGTTCTGGAAGGTAAGCGGATACCGGTCGCGCAATTCATCCATCCACGCCTGCTCGATGCCCACTATCTCCGCAATCAAGGGGTTGTCCTTCAACGGCGGGATGAGATCATCCATACGGGCGTATTTCTCTGTCAGGAGGTTTCTCCCCGATGCAAGCGCGCTCTCCAGGTCTTCGAGATAGGATTGCAGCGTCTCATCCGAGTAGAAGAAGTGATTCATCTCCCGCATTACCCTGAAGGTTTCGGGGCGCTCCTGACATGCCGCGGGCTCGGTTGTCCTGACCCGCATGAACATGTTCAGCTCGATCTCGATGATGCGATTGAGCAATTCCTTATGTTTATCTTCGTTTTCAGCCATGATGTATGAGGTTCCTTCTCTCTTGAATGACAGCACCATCCTATCGTATCTGATTATTGCGTCAATGAACTTTTCGGCGCTGCCCGAGCGCCCGCACACGGTACCTGTTTCCATCTGCCGGCAGCGACAATGAACGTTCGGCGCTGTCCCGGCGCCTGTATGCTGCATTCTCTCCCCTGTGACGGAGAGACCCCGGCGTCCGTATGCCGCAACTGTTTCCCATCTTATCATCCCGCCGCGAAATTACCGTCCAAAATATCGCTCTCATCTCCTATACCCGCTTCACAGCTCCCTCCAGGATAAAAATATATTGACAATACCTCTCCGGCGTGAGGTTCTTCTTGTACGTTTGTCCGGCAAAACAACAGCACTTCTCCATATATAAAATCAACTCGACTGAAATAGTCGAAATTGAATGTGCGGAGGTTCAGCATGAATGACAACAATCAGATTCTCCATTCAGTCCCCTTCTGCTACTGCTTGAAGCATCAGAAGATGGCCCGGAGCGGCAGTATCGCCGTAATCGATGGACAGTCAGGCGAATCGATAACCTATGGGGAATTCTACGAGCGGGTCACCCGCATCGCGTGGTCCCTGAACCAGCAGGGCATCGGCTTCGGCGATCGCGTCGCATGCCTCCTCCTGAACTGCAAAGCGTATATCGAATTCCTCTTTGCGCTCGCCTGGATAGGAGCAGTCGCCGTTCCGCTCAACATACGGCTCAACCCGAAGGAATTCGAGTACATCGTTCAGGACGCAGGAGCGAAAGCGATACTGTCGGATGCCTTCTTCGGTGACGTTGCGGAGCAGCTGAGTGCAGCGATCCCCTCGATAGAGTTGAAGATCTTCACGGGCGATCCGCGGGAGGGATGGATCCCCTTCGAAGATCTCGTCAAGGAGGCGAAAGAAACAATTCCTGTTCACGAAGAGGTTACCGGGGAGACCCTCTACATGCTCCTCTACACAAGCGGCACCACCGGGAAGTCGAAGGGCTGCATGATTCCGCAGCGCTCATGGACCGGCTACGCCATCAATATGTCCGCCTGCTTCCGGATGGGACCGGATGACGTGTACCTGGGATTCCTCCCCTACTTCCACGTCGCCGGCTTCGGAACGGCAGTTTCGCAGCTCATACTCGGCGGCACACTGGTCACCATCGCGATTCCCGACCCGGCAAATTTCTACTCGCTGATCGAGAAATACCGGGTCACCTTTATGTTTCTGGTCCCCGGCATCTCGGCCAACTTCCTCTATCACGAGTCGAGGGAAGGTGCTGACATCTCATCGCTTCAGACCTTCATCGGGGGCGCCGGCGGCGAGAAGCTCGAGCTGGTCAATGACGTCGAAAAGCTCCTGGGGGCACGCTACTACGGGATATACGGCCAGACCGAATCGGGCAGCAAGGTCACCTGGGTCGATTCCGATATGCTCCGTGAAAATTCAACCTCCTACGGCCATGTCATGCCCTTTTTCGATTTTCGTATCGTCGACGATGAGGACAATGACGTTGAGCCCGGAGAGGTTGGGGAGCTGTGCATCAGGGGAAGCACCGTCATGCTGGGTTATTGGAACCGCGATGAAGCCACCAGGGAGACATTGCGAAACGGCTGGCATCATACCGGCGATCTCTTTATGCACATGGAGAGCGGCCAGGTGCGGATGGTCGATCGGAAGAAATACCTGGTAAAGACCGGCGGTGAAAATGTCTATCCGCAGGAGGTCGAGATGGTGCTCCTCGAGCACGATGCAATAGCTGATGCCGCCGTGATCGGCATCCCGGACGAGAAATGGGGAGAAACCGTCAAGGCATTTGTCGTACTGAAAGAGGGTGCAGAGCTCTCCCGCCTGGATATCGATGCCTGGGTGCGCAAGTCGATCGCTGGATATAAAGTCCCCCGCTTCGTCGAATACACTGACACCATTCCCCGGAATGCATCGGGGAAAGTCATGAAGGACGACCTGAAAACGCGAGAAACCACCCCGGAACAGAAGGTTAAAGAGTAACTTTCGCCATAACCGCTCATCAGTGAAAGGAACACTCCCATGAAAAAGCATGTACACTACGCTCTGAATGACGAAATCGCCGTCATTACCATGGACAGCCCGCCGGTCAATGCCTTTACCGATCCGCTCATACGCGATTTCCAGCAGGCCCTCGGCGAGCTCGAAAACCAAAACGTGCGGGCGATGATCATTACCGGAACCGGCAAATTCTTTCAGGCGGGTGGTGATATGAATCGCTTCCTTGAGATAAAGAGCCTCGAGGGGGCCAGGGACTTCGTGCTGCTCGCACAGAACTTCATGAATGATATCGCCGCCCTCCCCTGCCCCGTGATAGCGGCCATCAATGGATATGCGCTGGGCGGCGGTCTCGAGATTGCCCTCGCATGCGACATTCGCATTGCCGCGTCTTCAGCCCTGCTCGGTCTTCCCGAGGTGCGATACGGAATTCTCTCCGGCGCCGGCGGGACGCAGCGATTGTCCCGGCTCATCGGCACCGGCCGAGCGAAGCTCATGATGTATACCGGCGAACCTATAAGCGCCGACAAAGCCTATGAAATCGGCCTCATCGATATGGTCGTCGAGCCGGAGCAGCTCATTGTGGAAGCGGAACAGGTGGCCCGAAAAATTGCGAAGAACAGCACCGTCGCTGTGCGGCATGTCAAGAAGTGTGTTGACAAGGGTATCGACAAGCCGCTGGAGGAGGGTCTGGCAATTGAGAGGGAATACTGGGCCGAGCTGATTCCCTACGGCGATTATATTGAAGGGGTGAACGCCTTTCTCGAGAAACGGGACCCGGCATTTGACTACAAGTAATCGAGCGATGCATCGGCCATCGCAAAGTGAAGAACGCATCAGTCCTTCCCATCATCCTTCGATTCATTAATATCGTTTCAATGGCGAATTGATAGGCATCGTATCACGGAACCGTATCGAAGATCCGCCACACCAAAGCCTACTCGGTCGATGCGTTCGGGCTCCGCGCCGCAATCACGCCTCTTCGATTTCTATTCGATAGGTATCTCATACAGGCCCTGCACCGAAATCCTGCCGCTTCGCAGTTTAATCAGCCGGCATCGCGTCCAGGCCCCGCGCAACCCTGCAGGTCTTGGTGTAGAGATCGCGGAAGATATTGTCCGGGTCGGTAATCTCCTTGACGGCGAAGTAGTTCTCTTTGTTCCAGATCGCCCAGAACTCCTCTTCGGTATAGTAGTTATACGATATGAGCGTCTTGATGCCGCCGAGCTCCATGAGCTTGTTTTCCATGAGCCGGTAGTAGTTCTTCCCGTCGCGCTGCTTCATCCCGTAGATGGCCAGATCAACCACGAGCTCCTCATCGAGAACGTCAAACATCCTGTCCGATATCCACTCGTAATCGCGGGCGCGCCTGTAGGGGACGCACCAGAGCGGGAAGTACCTGAATTCCTCCCGATACCAGTCCATGAACTCGCCGAACTTCGAGAAGGGTATGAAAATATCAACGGTGACATTCGGATGCTCCCTCGGGAGGAGGAAGCTCAATTTCTCGGCGAGCCGCAGAACCTCCGACGAGCCCAGGAACTTTCCGAACAAGAACCGAGCGATCGCCGATTTCGGGTGCACATTGGTAACCCCCTTGTCGTACCGGAAAAAGTAATCAGGCGTTTTGATGTAGTCCTCTTCGCGTTTTTTGGTGCTCTGATAGTATATCTTGCTCCAGTCGTAGCTGTTCGTATAGGGCGCCTCATCGACGAAATTGCCGATGGAGAGGACATACTCGCTCGGGGAGTGTATCATCCCGTCCATGAAATCGACATCCCTCTTCTTGAAATGGCCCCAGATGGCGCCCTTGTAGTCGTCGAGATTGTCGTATTTCTCGTAGTTCATTTTGACATAGGGCTTGGCGGGGATTAATCTGAACTTCAGCTTCGACAGAATGCCCAGGGTTCCGAAGGAGCCGTGAATCATCTGAAATATCAGCCGGTTTTCATTGTCGGGCGTGCAGATCAAAATATCGCCCTTTCCCGTGATGATCTCGTATTCGAAGCAGGTATCATGGAATCCGCCGTGCTTGAAGGACATCGACTCGATGGAGCAGCCCGAAATCGCCCCGCCGATCGTGATCGTTTTCAGCTCGGGTACGATAATCGGGACAAGACCGTACTGCATGGTTGTGTTGACCAGATCGACAAAGGTAACGCCGGGCTCAGCCGTGCAGATCATTTTCTCAGGATCAATATCTATGATGTCGTTCAGATCGCTGATATCGATCTTTTCATCCTTGTGCCGCTTGTCACCCGCCTTGGGAACCTGATGCGAGACCGCCCTCTTTTTCAGCGAAACCGGCTCCGCGCTCTTGCGCTCCCTGAGCTGCTGTGCAATCCGGTGTACCTTCTTCGTGTGCCGCTGCGCGCAGACAGCGTCCTCGTTGGTCTCGGTGCAAATCTCGTTTCGATTCTCTCTTCTCCGTATCCCTAAAAAGAGGGCGCCGGATGCTACCACTGCTCCGATAATTATCATAGGTATGCCGAGTGCTTCCATTGTTCATTCCTCCGCTTTGATAGTCGCTCGGATGCCTGCAAAGGCACGCACCCGTCAGGTTAAGAAACATCCTTTTGCGAGTATCTACAGATCGCCCAGAGCTTTTATTATATCAGGCTGTGTCCGGTATTTATCACACAGTGAACGAAATTCACTGCGGTTAAGCAGTTTCTTCACGTATATCTCACTGCTCACCGGATATATGAGCGACTTTGTAGTACTCTTAAATTTCAAATTGTCTTCAATCCTGTTACCCTTCGTATCTATAATCTTCGTTACGGTCGGCTTCTTTTTGAATGATATCGTCAACGGCTTGTTCGAATACCCGAAAACCACCCAGACTTTTATCTTCTGGCGATTAATATCATAAAAAACAGGAACCATCATCCGGCTGTCGATCCCGACATCCGGATCATCTTCACAGGTACGAATCCAGTTGCGGGCGAGCTTCTTATCCGCTTCCCGCACCTCCTTGCTTCTCGCCTTCAGGTGCGATTCACTGTTAATGCCAATCTCTTCAGCAACAACCTGATACGCTCCGTAAAAGAGAGCTTCCATCTCCAGTAATTCCTCATGGAGATTCTTTGACACCGTTCCGGAAGCCGTCAGCCGGTGCGCCCTTTTCAGGGGAGCCTCCCCGAATGTCGATTCCAGCAATGCCCGCACAAAGAGATATGACTGCGCACGGCGAAGATAGCAGGTGGCAACAGGCTCCACCGTGATTGCGGGGTATATATCGATAGTTGGCTTTTTCAATGCTGAACCGGCTAAGGGTATCTCCAGTTGCTTGATATGCGTCTCACGGGTCAATGCCAGAGATGCCTTGAACAGGGCTATGAGCTCTTTCTTATAGGTCTCGCTGAAATCGAGCTTCTTCGCCTCCGGCATGCGATTGGGAATCACCAGCGGCTCAAGGGCATAGACCTGATAGTCGTACCAGCCGGAATCTTTCTCCGGCGCGAGATCGATTTCCCTCTCGAGAATTTTTTTAACGAGGGTGTCTATAAGGCTGAAACCCTCAGGAATTTTTTTATCTTTATACAGCTTCTTGATGATTTCTGTTTCGACAGATCGGGATGGCGGAAAGAAGCTGTATTTTCCCCCCTTCTGTATCTTCTCTACCCGAGACAGGTCGCAGTATTCAGGCGGAAAGGGATTCGTCATCTTTTTCACGAAGGAGAGATATGCCCGGTATGCCTTCGTGACCGCATCGTTTTTCGATACTCCCCGGGCCAATAAACGGATGTTTTTTTCGGAATCCAGTTTCTGCTGCAGCAGGCGATCCTGACGAAAGATCTTCGATAACTGATCTGTCCAGGTGTAAAAGCTGATCGGTTTTGAGATGAGCTGATTCGAGAGAAAAGCGGATGTAATCTTTGCTGCCTTGATCTTTTCCTCTTCCGTCATCTTTATGGTTTGCCCGCCGAGGGCAGCGGCCGCGCAGATATACCCCCGGCAGTAGAGCAACGATTCCCGATCGGCTTCTCCTTCCAGTTTCGCAAGGGCATCTGCAATCAGCCCGAGCATCCTGCGCTTACCGGTGAAATGACCGGTTCCATCCTGGCAGAGATACTCAACCGCTGCATAGAGGCCATCATCGAACTGCTTCGCCTTGGCAAAGAGGATTGAAGCTGATACAAATTCGGCGCTTTTTCGGGGTATGCTCGCAATCGTTGCATATACCGGCGATTCAACCCTCCCCTCTTCATTTCCGTAGTCGACATCCTCATCGATATCCAGGCCGAGCACCTGTGTGGAAAGATCCAGTTGAATCTCCAACCCCTGATCATGCACTATCCTGATAGCGGAACTCTCTTTTCGAGCTATATCGCAATTCCCATTCATGAACGCAAGCCCCATGAGTATCACCATTGCTATTACGAAATTTCTTGTCCTCATCCCTTCTTCCTTTTCGAAACTGGCTGCACCGTGCTTTCACCCTGCTGCGGCATTGTCTATCTACTGATCTTGTGACAGTATGATAAAACAAACGATTCACACACGAAATCTTCCGAACACTACCGGCGTGCGCGCCGGCACCTCAACGCCTCTACTGCAATCTCACCAGGGGAAAATCGAGAACACGCGATGACAGCTCATCGCGGCCCATTCTGTCCACCAGGGGAGACTGCCGGTAGTCCTTTCTTATCAGTCGCCTGATCTCATCCTCGAAGTTCAGAGTGACATAGCTCGAGAGCTCGGTAACGGTGATAACGCCGTTCCTGTTAAAATCGGCTTTCTTCTCTGTTATCCCCTTCAGGAGCATATAGGTAAAGAGGCCATGCCCGATTTTTGCATTCTCGCGGGCCAGCTCATTCCCCGCCGCCGATGCCATCAGGAAAACGCCGGTGCCGTGCGCAAGCCGTTCAAGCATGATCTGATTGTCAATCCCGGCGCTTCTCGTCCCGTGCAGCGCGAGCCTGATATCCCCCGACTGGCAGCAGTCCATGATGATCACCACCTTCTGAGGCTTCATGAGGCGTATCTGTTTTGAAATAAACTCACCGTGCACGCCGAATCTCCTCAGATTCGTCTCATTGATATCCCTCCAGGGAT
>CAZZCF010000108.1:0-15189 GCA_964652955.1 uncultured Leptospirales bacterium | reverse complement strand
AGTGCGCGGGGAAGGGAGAATGAGACATCGGCGAGACCACCCGTTTTCGCATAGGGGTATGCTTCCGATGTGATAAAGGCTATTTTCATAGTGTAATTATCGGCGGAAGATATTCATCAGGCGGTTCGTAACCGAGGAGGAGGAGGAGGGTGGAGGCGATATTTGCCAGTCCCGGAGTTGTGTCGAGCTTCGCGAGCCGATACTCGTGTTTGTACTGCGGATCGTATATAATGAAGGGAACCGGATTCAGGGAATGGGAGGTCTTAACAAGCCGCTCGCCTGTTTCCGGATCGATTTTGATGTTTCCTTTTCGATCGGTTTCGAACATCTCATCCAGATTTCCGTGATCGGCGGTAATGACCGCGATGCCCTTTCGCTCGTGAATTTTCGCAAGCAATCTGCCCAGACAGAGGTCCACCACCTCGGCGGCGATAATCGCAGCTTCCATGTTACCGGTATGCCCCACCATGTCGCCATTGGGATAGTTCAACCGGATGAAGTCGTAGTCGGGCGTGTTTATGACCTCGATAACCCGGTCGGTGATATCAGCCGCTTTCATCCATGGCCGTTTGTCGAATTCTACTCTATCAGAGGGTATCTCCTCGTAGGTCTCAAATCTTCCGTCGAATTTGCCGCTCCGGTTTCCGTTCCAGAAATAAGTCACATGGCCGAACTTCTGCGTTTCTGAAATGGCGAACTGGCGGCAGTTTGCGTGAACGAGGTATTCGCTGACGGTATGATCGATATGCGGCGGGTGAACGAGATAGTTCTTGGGAATATTGAGGTCACCATCGTACTCCATCATGCCGGCGAAGAGAACGGCCGGATACCGCTGCCGATCGAATTGGTCAAAATGCTGTTCCTCGAAGGCGCGGCATATCTCGATGGCGCGGTCTCCCCTGAAATTGAAGAGAATTACCGAATCGCCGTCGACAATGGGACCGACCGGGCCATGCTCATCGACGATCGTGAAGGATGGCAGGTACTGATCGGTGATTTCGGGATCCTCCTTCCGGAATGTCTCGATTGCCTCCTGCGCCGAAGAGAAGGGTCTGGCGGTGCCGAGCACATGCGCTTCCCAGCCGCGCTTTACGATATCCCAGTCCGCTTGATAGCGGTCCATGGTTGTTACCATTCTCCCCCCGCCGGAGGCGATGCGATAATCCCTTCCGGAATTCCTGAATTGATCGAGATGTTTCTCGAGCTTGTCGATATAGATCAGTGCGGAGGTTTCCGGCACATCCCGCCCGTCGAGGAGGGTGTGAACACGCAGCTTCTCGATGTCCTGCGATGCTGCCTTCTCGATGATGGCAAAGAGATGATCAATGTGCGAGTGGACATTCCCGTCGGAGAGGAGGCCGATAAGGTGAAGCGTTTTCCCCTCATTGCGCGGTCTGTTGATAACACGGGCCCAGATCTTGGTCTCGAATATCTTTCCCGATGAAATGGCGCTGTTCACCAGTTTCGCTCCCTGATCAAAGATCCGACCTGCTCCGAGGGCGTTGTGTCCGACTTCCGAGTTGCCCATATCGTCGTCGCTCGGCAGACCCACGGCGGTGCCGTGTGCCTGCAGGGTGGTAGAGAGGGAGTTTTCTCTCAGGGAATCCAGGATTGGCGTGTTGGCGAGTGACACCGCATCGCCCTCCCCGCCATTTCCGATTCCAACGCCGTCCATTATGACCAGTACCAGCGGTCCGCTGCGCGGGGTAAAACGGGTGTTCTTTCTCAGTGGTTTCATGATTGTGCCTCTCTTAAAATCATATATAATATCATGATAACTTTCTACATTTTCTCGATTGTCCGACCATAACCTCTTTCAGGGAACATGCCGGGAAGAGCCGATCTGCCGAAGCCCCCGGCGCCCTGCTTCCGGTATCGCTCAAAGGTCGCGTAAGCATCCGTTCCATTTTCATCGAAACCGTTACGGTTTGATCCTCTTCATCATATCCTCTATCTCTTTCAGGCTCTTCAGGGTTGAATCGGAAAAGGTTATCATTTCGTCCGGGGCATTCAGGATATCTTCGAGGAGCGATTGTTCGAATTCGCTGCCCGCTTTCTGATAACGCCTGAGAAACTCGATCATATTCTCCTTGCGGAAGAGATGTCTCCTGAAACGGGGAGCTTTCCGGTACATCCATGATGCTGCTCGTGCGAAGAGGGGGGGGATTGTTCTCATTATGATAATATAGGCAAGTATCGGAGCAATGAGTATGCCATTCGTCTTGAGCATAGTCTCGGTGGCGGGGGGGCTCTTGAAGCTCTCCCCCCAGGTGTACCAGAGAGCATTTACGGTGATGAGACCGAGAATGAAGGTGAGTTTCCCCTTGGGTATCCCGATAAATGAGAATAATGCGGAGAAGAGGAGAGTTGCGATGAACAGGAGTATCACCTTAACACCGGCGAGGTTGGCGACCTTTTCGAAGAAGGAGGCGATGGAGTTCACAAATCGCATAAAGCCTTCGAGAGCCTCTTTCGTTTCAACGAGCCTGTCAGTGATGCCGGCAGAGAAGAGGGAGGGGCAGCTGTGATAACTCGTTGTGATGCTGATAAGGGTAAGGGTGATGAGGACTGAGATACCCAGAGAGAGGCTCATCTTCTTTCGATTCATGAGAATACAGGTCCTCCTTGATAATTAATGTTATGGCGATGTGCGGGCGGCACTATCGATGTGCAGGGTTATCTGATTTCCCTGTTCGTTCCAGGTCGGATTGCAGAATTGCCTGATGATATATATACCCCTCCCGCGGGGAATGAGCTTCTTTATCTCTTCCGGCGTTTTATCCGCGAGGGAAGTGTCAAATCCGATGCCCTCATCCATGATTGATATATTGAGACGATCAGGCTCCCGGGTTACGGTCACCGTTATCATTTTGTCAGGATCCCACTGATTGCCGTGTTCCAGCGCGTTCGTCAGCGCTTCATCAACGATTAGATAGAGTTCGTTCTGGCTGAGTGTAATGGATACGCTGTGCTCTTTCAGCTTCTTGATTATCGATTTTATTATCTTCTTTCGTATCTTCCGATGAGATGGAAAGGATTGATTCATTATTACGATATGTTCTCTGTTCATGAGTGAATGACCGCATTGCTATCGGGGAGGGGGATAAAATGTACCGGAAGTGTCTCACCGATTGTTTTCGATTTATGCAACTGTGGAATTCTCCCGGATTATGTGCTGTCTCTATTATTGGCAACGCTTGCAATCAGGAGTTTCGTTTATTGGATGATAACTCCTGATTGCATCAGATAGCATACCCGCAGCGGCACGCTATCGCGCATGCCGGCGCGCACAGGATATGCGAAAGAAAGCTTGCCGGGGCACCTTCAAATTCAAACAAATAGGAGTTATCTTATTCTCAGATGATAACTCCTCATTCAATCAGCTATGGTGCTCAGCGGGGAGCTTCAAATGGAAATAGAGAGAAGCTCCCTTTTACGAACAGATTAACCGCACGAATCTATTCATGGTTTTTTGCAGGATCACCATTATCGGAATAGTAGGTGGTAAAAAGCAATTCCTTCATTCAAACCCACGGATTCATCGAATCCCCGGCTTGTCACTGAATAACTCCGATAGCTCTTCGGGATGGGGGGATTTGAACCCCCGACCTCTGCGTCCCGAACGCAGCGCGCTAGCCTAACTGCGCTACATCCCGCCTCATAAGCTGAGGTATCTCTCTATGATAAGAGAACGTGTCGATGAATTTTTTGCAATCTTTTTTTTTAAAAATGATATCAACCGCTCTTCACGGAAAGGTGCTCCCTGCCGCAGAGAGGAGCGCCCGTTATTTCCGCCTGCGCGGTATACGGAAGTCTTCACCAGGGGGTGAAAAATTACTTGCATCGCCGTTAAGGGTTTACTATCTTTACAATGCACCTTTTGTTCTATAGTAAGAGGAGTTCCTTTCATTCACTCCTGTTCGAGGGGGATATATGGTTTATCCGTATAGCTATGTTAATAAGGCACCGGTTATTGAGATTGTCGAGGAAGAGTGCTCCTTCGCTGATATTGATGTGGAAGAATTCTATAACGATATTATTCAATTGAATGTTCACGCTGCCGAGCGGATAGCGCTTGACCTTTCGAAGAAGAGCTTTTGCAGCAGTGCAGATCTCGGGGTCCTCCTGAAAATTAAGGATCTGCTCATTGACGATGGGATTGACATCGTGCTAATAAATCCGTCTGACAAAGCCGTTGAGTTGTTGAAAATGGTCGGTGTATTTGATCTTTTCCTGCTCAGTGAAAATGCCGAGGAACTGTTGTGATAATACCTCCCGGAATTGGCAACATGATGAATGCGAGGAACAGGAAAGGGAGAACCGTATGAATGATGGCGAATTTGTATCATCATCAAACGAAATCTATGATGGTGATATACAGAAGGATCTGAATCCATTACTGGAACGAGTTATCAAGTTTCTTTTCAAGAAGCTGGAGATCGATCAGGAGAGCATTGATACGCTCAGAGAGTATTCCGAGAAGGGGGAGATTGTTTTTGCGTCTTTCCACAGCACGAATACCTCGCTGCTGATCCTGCATATACTTCTCCGGAGAAACGGCTTTGTGCCTCCCGCCTATGCGCTTGAATATAATCCCTTTCTGCTCCAGAAATTGGGTTTCGTGTTAAAACGGGTGGGGAAGCTCCTGGGACGGCTTTTTTTGCGGCGGCGTTCCCGGGATGTTCTGGAAACCGATTATATTGAAAAGCTCATACGGGCGGGAAGGATTGTTCTCGTTCCGCTGCTGTCGCGGCGTTTCTTTCTCAGACGGTATATGGAGATAAAGCACGATTCTATTATTCATCTCGTGGACATTCAGAAGAGATTGGATCGACCGCTGTATCTCGTACCCCAGATGATCTTCTGGAATATGAATCCCGAGAGGACGAGGAGCATGATCACTTCCAGGGCGACCGGCGATCGGGGTCTCGTCTCCGCCTGGTTGACCAATCTCAAATGTATCACGCCCTCCTTCGTGCGGTTTCTCAAGCCGATAGATTTGAAAGAGGAGATTGAAAATTCACCCGTTACGGACTCAAGCCAGATCGCCGTCAGGATTCGGAACAAGCTCCTGGAGATATATCACTATGAAAAGCGAACAGTCCTGGGTCCCATACTCCGTTCACGGCAGGAGATGATGGAGAAGGTGCTGTATCATAAAAATGTGCTGGATACCATTGCGAAGATATCACGAGAGGATGATGTTTCTGAAAAGAAGCTGCGAAAGGACGCCTATCATTATTTCAAAGAGATTGCGGCGAATTTCTCGATTCTGACCATCTGGATGTTCAAGGCTGGCGCGGAGTGGATGTTTCGCAGAATATTCGATGGCTTCTCCTATGATCCCGATTCGATACGAATCATCAAGGAATACGCACAGAAGGGACCTATTGTCCTGACCCCCAGCCATAAGAGCCATATGGATTATCTGATAGTCTCCTACCTCTTCTTCATGAACAAGATGATCCCGCCGCATATTGCTGCCGGGATTAATCTCTCATTCTTCCCGCTGGGCACTCTGTTCAGGCGTTCGGGAGCTTTCTTTCTCCGGAGAACCTTCAGGGGATTGCAGCTCTACCCTGTTGTTTTCAGACAGTACCTGAAAACGCTCATCTCGGAGGGATACTCCATCGAGTTCTTTATCGAGGGGGGGCGTACCCGGACAGGAAAGCTCGTCTTTCCGAAGATGGGTTTTCTGAACTATCTGATCGAGGCGATTGATGAAGGATACAACAGGGATATCTACTTCGTGCCCATCTCGATAAACTATGACCGGATTCTGGAAGAGGCCAGCTATCAGGAGGAGATAAAGGGGAAGACAAAGGTTCCCGAGTCGACCTCGATGCTGGTTGAGAGCAGGAAACTCCTGCGGCGGAAGTACGGCAGGGTCTATGTAACTTTCAATGAGCCATTCAGCCTCAAGGAGCTGCAGGGGAGGGTGGACTCCTCTCAGGTGGCCGACGCTGTGGCCAAGAATATCATCAATAAAATATACGAAGTGACGGTGGTAACTCCCTTCGCGCTCACGACCACTGCCATTCTCCTCTCTTCGGTCAAGGGCTTCTCGAAGCGGATGCTTGCTGAAAGGATTATCAGCCTCTATGATTATCTCGTGTATTCGCATGTGAAGCTCTCGGATTCGCTTCTCCGCAAGAGAAATATCGAGCAGATCGTTGAGTACGTTATTGAGGCTTATCTCGATGACCGTATCCTCGAGGAGCTGAGCCTCCCCGAGAATGAAACCGGGGAAACGGCGGGAGATCTCTTCGTCCTCAACGATGAGAACAGATCGCGAATCGCCTTTTACAAGAACAGCATTATACACTATTTCATTCCGCTTGCCTATTACTGTCTGGAGCTGCTCAGTTTAAGCAGAGAGGGAGCACCCGTTGAACCGGAAGCGCTGGAGCGGGGGTACTGCTCTCTGCATGAGCTCTTTTCACGGGAATTCATTTTCCCCGAAGAGAATGGAGAGAAGAAGAAACCCTCCGAACAGGTCTATGAATTTCTCCGCTATGAAAAGCTCATTGAAGACGATGGATTGCGGATCAATCCGGAGAAGAGTGATGTTGTGCTTTTCTATGCGAAGATTCTCAGAGAGTATCTGGAATCCTATCTCATCGTGGTGGAGGCTGTGATACAGCATCAGGTAAAAATGAACAGTAGAGAGTATGTACGGAATATACGCAGGAACGGCATCCGCATGTATCACCTCGGCGAGGTGCAGCTCGCTGAATCGCTCTCACTCCCCAATTATCAAAACGCCCTGGATAAGCTCGTCGAATACGGCATTCTCCAGAAAGAGTTGCACGGCAAGAAGGATGCCTTCTTCGAGCCTGACGATGTGCAACGCCTTAATGAGCTTTCAGCCACACTGAAGAACTATCTCACATGTATTAGCTAGACAGGAGAGGCTCAGTCCTCTTGCCCGGGGGTTCGTTGACAGAGCATTGTGTCACTGTGAGGAACGCCAGTTGCCCGCACTGTCATCGCGAGGAGCGACGCGACGAAGCGATCCGCTCTCATTGAACGGTTAATCACCATGAACAGAGATTTCTCGCGGAGCATACCCCGAGATAATTCGAGGGGCTCGGAACCGGCTTCGCGATCTCTGTTCATAAACGGAACGATTGTAGAAATAGTGATAGAATAATAAATTCAATATGCAAACAAACAAAGATCACTTCGCGGAGTATGTCCCGAAAGAAATCGAGTGGCCTCGCGATGACATATCGTTCGTCAGCACCCCCCCGCCCGGGAGGGCGGGGGAATAATGAACAGCTTTCTCAGATGGATACCCGCGCCCCGACGTGCAGGGCGTCGGTATTAATATCGGCTTCGTATTCTCCATCCTCGATGGTGGATTCCGTGTGAATCCATTCGCCGAAGACCTGTATCATCGGGAATACCGTCATCGCAACTCCGATGCCGTAGTATATCTGGTTGAACTTGTCATCGAATTTAGATCCCTCGAGGTCTAACTCCTCCTTAATGGCGATGCCGCCCCGGATGTAGGGGTGAATAACGATAGGCAGTTCCAGCTGTGCGTAGGCGTCGAAACCGTACGATTCACGGTCTGCATCATAATCCTTGCTGTCAATCTCGACGGTGTGAGAAGCGCTTTGCCAGAAGAGA
Source organism: uncultured Leptospirales bacterium (assembly GCA_964652955.1). Taxonomy (GTDB): domain Bacteria; phylum Spirochaetota; class UBA4802; order UBA4802; family JAKQUI01; genus CAZZCF01. The sequence continues at coordinate 7,554 of CAZZCF010000108.1, read as the reverse complement.
CCCACCCCGACGCTTATCAACAGCGGCACACCGCCGTTAAAGTGTCCGATGAAGCCGTATTCGCTGCCGTCAATGTCGTAGGTGCCGTTTGGCTCAAAGTCGCCCCATGCGTAGCCACCGTAAACACCGAAGTCTATTATGGCATAGCTCGATGCAGGGATGAAAACAATTATGGTGAGTATAACAAGAATCTTTACTAGTAATTTCATCTGCACAAAACCTCCGTTGTGAATTGATTCTCAGTACGCGAGAGAAGTGTAAGAGATGAGGTGCTGTTCGTCAATCGAAATAAATATTATGTGGAAAATTCCTCCAGGAGGCGGTAGAGCTCATCTCTCTGCTGCTGCAGCTCAACGCCGGCATGGGTGTCCTTCACCTTGAGTGGATTCTCGTAGGTGTCGATGATCTCGATCATCAGATTCACGGGTTCCTTCTTTTTCCGTGCTTCGATGACCTCATCGGGTGTCGGCAGTATGATGGCATAGAGGGAGTAGGGGGTGTGCGTCAGCGAATGACCGCGGTTCAGATATGCTTCTGAGAATCCTCCGTCGATGTTGATTGCCCTTCCGTCCGGAGATGCTATTTTCTCCCCCTTCAATATATTCACCGGTGTGTGCCCGTAAACAATCCTTCTGGTGCCGAATTCGTTCATGATCTTGTCCATGAAATCGGCATCTTTTATGTTCTCTCCCCAGTAGAGGAGCTTCTCCTTGTGGGTTTCCTTGTCTTTCAGGAAGTAGCGCTCGAATGTTTTCATTGCGTTTTTGCCGAAGAAGGGTGATTTCGGGCCGCACCAGAGGTAGAACATCAGCGCCAGCTCTTTCGGATTCTGCTCTCTCCCTTCGAGGTAATTTTTCCCGACATTCTTAATAACTGATTGAATATATTCGATGAGCTCCTTCCCCCGCCGGCCGAGGAATTCGTCAAAGTTGCCGTCCGCGGTGCTCGGTATGAGCGCGTGTATGTTGAGAATGTAGTTATTAATATGATACATCTTCCCCTTTTCGAAGAGGAATTCCATGAGTGATCGTATTTTGCTGCTCGTGGTGAACTGATGGGTCAGATCATCGATGATATCGCGCTCTCCGTCGGTGAGCTCGGTGGGATTGTCGAGATCGAGGGTGGGAAAATCCGAATCGACGAGCCCCTCGATTTCATTATTTTTCAGCATTGCTGCGAGCTTATCAAGCCAGAGCCGTGATTCCATGTTGAACTCGGGATTTTCCCGAATCGTTTTCTCTTCCAGCTTGAACTGTATCATTGCCAGCGTCTTTTCCATTCTCTTTGAGATTTCCTGTTTTGCCTTGAAATTGCCCGTTATATCGCCGGGATAGAGCTGGCGGGCAAATTCGATCAGGCGGGTGATGTCAATTCCAATTCGTGAAAGGAAGGAGAGATTGTCATAACGTGTGCTGATACGAAGCGCTTCGGCAATCAGGGACCGATTGCCGGCGGCGGCACCCATCCAGAGGATGTCGTGGTTGCCCCATACGAAGGTGACATACGGTTGTATATCTTTTTTTTTGAGGATTCTGATGATCTTGTCCGGTTCATCCCCTCGATCGAAAACATCACCGAGTACGATCAGATGACCGAGAATAACCTGCTTGGCTATTTTACACAGAGCTGTTATCACCCGGTCGGCGATGAGATCATTCTCGTAAACGATATTCGGCACGGGAAAGTTCAGAAGCAGGTTCTCCAGCACCAGTTTCAGGTCCTTATTGAAGCTGTCCCTGATCTGATCGAAGTGCCTGACATTCTGTACCTTGTACTGAATAATCTTTACCAGAGCGGAGATGACGTCCTGTCGCTCCATACTGACTTCTTCAACGATGAAGTAACGCTCCTTTCTCATGAGACGGCCCAGATACTCTACTTTTTCGTTGGAGAAGGTGCTCGGTAATGCCTCGCGGCAGGTTTGCCAGACGAGGCCAAAGCGCCCCTTCAGTATTGAGACAAATCGCTCTCCCGCACCGTGTGGATCGCTGACCCACATGGTGGTTTCGATATTTGATTCAAGCTTTGTGTCGATTTCAACAATTTCCCTGATTATGTTATGGAGTGAGGTTATTGTTTTCTCAGGTGGCATATTTTACTCCTCTCGGCATCCTGAGGTGGGATGTGAGAGATATGGCTCTTTCGAGCAGCGTCTTTTAGTATAATGCGTACTGCCTCGCGGCGTGCCTCAACGAAGTAATCCCTGCCTCTGTAAGGCAGCAAAGAATCGCCTGGAAAGCAGGCCTGCTGTAAGCAGCAGGGGATTGCCTGCGAAGCAGGCTCGCCCGGCACAGACCCCTCCGTCGATGCTGCAGGCATCGACTGCGTTAACACCGGCAGCTCGCTTCAGGGTTGTTCATTGTAGAAGGGTTTTGCGCTGCGTGTCAATTGGATTTTAGAACTTTTTTTTAGGGAGGCGTATGCCCGTTATCAGCGGCACTTTCAGTGACATCGCCGGGGATACGAATAGAGAGATACAGAGATATGGTATCATCTTTTTTGATGTCGTATGCTATTCGGTTATTCGATACAGGCTCGCTACATTATCTTTCCGCCGGCGTCATCCAGCTCAACGTCTTCGAGGAGCTCTTTCAGGGTTTCCTCATCAACCTCTTTCGATGCTTTATCAAGGCCCATACAGAGAGCGAATACCTTTTTCTTTACGAAGATGGGAGCCTTCGCCCGCAGGGCGAGGGCGATTGAATCGCTCGGACGGCTGTCTATCTGTAATTTTGTGTCACCTGAGACGAGGTTTATCTTCGCGTAGAATATGTTGTTTTTCAGGTCATCGACGACAACCGATTCTACTTCATAGGAGAGCTCTCTGATTATATTGAGGAGCAGATCATGCGTGAGCGGTCGTATGGGTTTCTTTCCTTCGAGTTCGATAGCTATCAGGCTCGCTTCGAGCGGTGCGACGAGTATCGGGAGCACATCCTTTGTGTTAATGTCCTGGAGGAGAACGATCGGCGCTCCGGAATCCTGATCGATGAAGAGATTTGCTACCTGTACTTCGCACAGTGACATAGAATACTCCCTTTTTACTATCTGATGCGTCTTGAAACTAATTTCAAAATACAGCAAAGTTTAACGAATATCAAGATTTTTACACAAAAATATCCCCTTAAATAGTGAATTGCTTTACAGAGAGTGAGATATCTTACCCCCTTTTCACCTCACGTATCAGCTCATGCGCTATTTCGTTCATCTGTATCTGGGATGTCCCTTCATAAATGCTCAGAATACGTGCATCGCGAAGCATTTTTTCAACGGGGTAGTCTCTCATATATCCGTATCCCCCCAGTATCTGAATCGCCGTGTTGGCAACCCACAGAGCATTTTCAGCGCAGTAATATTTTGCCATCGCCGAGAATTTCCTGTGGCGTGGATTCTTATCGTCAATCATTCGCGCTGCGGTGTAGGCGAGAAGACGTCCTGATTCGATTCGGGTGCTCATTTCAGCAAGCAGATGCTGTATCGACTGGAGGGAGCTGATGGGATTTCCGAACTGTTCCCGTACAGTGGCATACTGCAGGGCGCACTCAAATGCCCCCTGTGCGATTCCCACTGCCGATGCTGCAACGACTGCGCGCGAGTGATGAAGCGTTTCCATAACGTATTTGAAACCGTGTCCCTCTTTCCCGACGAGATTCTGAAGCGGCACCTCGCAATCCTCGAAGATAACTTCTCTCGTTTCTGAACATCTTATTCCGAGCTTTCTCTCCTTCGCGCCGAAGGACATGCCGGAAGTCTCATTCTCGACGATGAGGCAGCTCATTCCCCGAATGCCCCTGTTCTTATCGGTGAGCGCGAAGACGGTGTAAAGATCAGCCCGCGAGGCTCCGGTGATCCACTGCTTCACGCCGTTGATGACGTATCGATCGCCCTTTTTCACTGCGGTCGTTCTTATGGCGGTGATATCGGAGCCCGCGCCCGCCTCGGTGAGCGCAAAGGCCGATTTTTTCTCCCCCCGGGCTGCAGCGGGGAGAATCCGCCTCTTCATCTCATCGGAGCCTCCGATGAGGACCGGATAAAAGCCGAGTCCCGTGACGGAAAATGCTGTGGATACGCCGAGGCAGCCCCGTGAGAGCTCTTCCGCGATGAGGGCAGACTCGAAAATTCCCTGACCGATCCCCCCGTATTCTTCGGGTATAAAGGGGCAGTTCATCCCCAGATCCGAGATGAGCTTGTGTATGATCCCCTCGGGGTATTCTTCCCGCTCGTCGAGCTCGGCTCGAACGGGGATAATCTCCTTTTCGGTGAATCTCCTGACCGTCTCCTTCAGTGCTTTCTGTTCATCGGTGAGGAAAAGTGACATAGGCTCTCCTTCCGCTCGTTGATTCCGGGCATCTGCTCATACGGGCTCTCGATATCGTTTCTTAAGAGATCTTTTCGTATTCCCTGTTGCGTATGTAGTTCACAATCAATTCACCGGCTTTTGCGCTGTGCGTCTCCTTGTTGCTGGCCAGCTCGCTGTAATCCGAATGGCGTAATCCGTCGAGCATTTTCTTCAGGGTGTCCGTGCCGTGCAGCTTGTCGCTGGTCGCCCCGATGATGAGCGTCGGTACGGGCACGCCAGGGAGATGCTCCCAGATGGTGTAATTTTTCAGCGCTATGGCGTTCGCCTTGAGCTTGTACGGATCCGCAGCATCGAGCGTTCCTTCGTATTTCTTCACCTGCTCGATTTCCCGCTTCTTGTCGAGCCTGAAATTGCGCAGGTACCACTTTATAAGCGGCTTGATGATGAGGTAGAGGGACGGGTGGAGGAGGGGGATGATATCACCGAGAACGGGGGGGAAATGGAACTCGAGTACCGGCGATATCAGGATGGCGCATTCCGGCTGCCTCCGGTTTCTGGCGAGGTACTGTATAATGGCAGTTGCCCCAAGTGAGCTCCCGGCAATTATGAAGGATCGATCTCCGGGTATGGTTTTCTGTATGATATTATCGATGTCCTCCGCAAGGCGTTCCATGGTGAAGCTCACCCGCTTCCCCTGCGGAACAACGGATGAAGACTTCTCCCGTGTCTCAAGATAGACGGTACGGTATTCGGGAGTGATCTTCTGTACGACCGGTTTCCATCCGGTTATCATTGATATCCACCCCGCAACGAAGAGCACTATCGGCTTCTCCGGTGAATCGCTTTGTGGAATGAACTCGATAATGTTCAACTGCACCTGATCGGATACTTCTGCCAGGTATTCTTTGATCTCGGTGCCTCGAGATGTATATTCCGAGTAATCCATTTCATACCTCCTGCATGGTGATTGCAGTATGTATGCTGCTGCGCTCCGTCACTTCGAAAGGACTTATTCCTGCAACCGGCGGGCAATATCATCTCCGACCGCCTCCGTGCTGTCGGTGCCGCCCCGATCGGGCGTCTTCACCGCTCCTTCGGAGAGGTGCTCCTGCACGGCGGTTCGTATCCTCGCAGCATTCTCCTCCCCGAGGAAGTCGAGCAGCATTGCGGCGCTCAGTATCGCTGCGATGGGATTTGCCGTTCCCGTGCCGGCAATATCGGGCGCCGAGCCGTGTACCGGCTCGAACATCGAGGGATACTCCCTCGTCGGGTTGATATTGGCGCTCCCGGCAAATCCCATTCCGCCGATGATAATAGCAGCGAGATCTGTCAGGATATCGCCGAAGAGGTTTGAACATACCACCACATCGAACATCTCGGGCGCGCGCACGAGGTTCATTGCCGCCGCATCGACCAGCATGGAGGCCCATTGGACATCGGGGTAGTCGGGGGCGATATCGCGGATGACGTCATCCCAGAAAACCATGCTGTGTTTCAGCGCATTCGATTTCGTGATGCTGGTGAGATGCTTCCGCTTCCGCCCCTGCGCGGTCTCGAAGGCGTAGCGGAGGATTCGCTCCGTTCCCCGTCGGCTGAAGTAGTTGATCTGCAGGGCCACCTCGTTCGGGGTGTTCCGATAATGCCGTCCGCCGAGGTCCGTGTATTCGCCCTCGGTATTCTCCCGGATGACTATCATGTCGATGCCGAAGGGCTCTTTCCCCTTCAGGGGCGAGTCAACTCCCGGATAGAGCACAGCCGGTCTCAGATTGACGTACTGATCGAATCCCCTCCGCATGGCGAGGAGCGGCTCGACGGCAATGTGATCTGGCGCATTGTCGCTGTTGCCCAGCGCGCCGAGGAGAATGGCGTCGAAGGTTTTGAGCTGCTCGAGAAAATCCTCCGGCGCGCATCTGCCGATTTTCGGGTAGAGTGCGGTGTTCCAGTCAAAAAGGGTAAAGTCGATATCGCTGTTCAAGGCGTCCAGTATCTTCCGTGCTTCACTGATGACTTCAGGCCCAACGCCATCGCCGGGGTAGAGCGCAACTCGATGTGCCATGGTTATCTATTCCTTCCCTTTATTCAGACGATAATACCCGATGCGATGAGAGTGAGAATAATACTATTGCATTAATCATTATGTAAAGGAAAAAAGCGGCACTGATACAATTTATTCTAAGGCGTAATCATTCGAGGCGTATCTCGAGTATGTGAATCCGGTTGCTTTAAACAGCAGGGAATCGCCCGCGAAGCAGGCTCGCCTCGCAGCAAGGTATTGCCCGCGAAGCAGGCTCACCTTGTCGCAAGGGATTGCCAGCGAAGCGGGTTCCACATGTAACAGAATACCCCGTCGACGCTGCAAGCGTCGACCCGTAAGACAGCGCTGTCAGCGGGGTGATTTATTGGAGAGTGATTGTGATATGGTGTTTCCTTTGATGCATTCCGGTGGTTCTATCATTATGCCTTGACTTTTTTCCGGTTATTTTTCATCATATTGAATTTAACATTTCAATAACTTTATAAGATGCACAGCAATTGCCATGGCGAAGAAAAAAACATCGACAAAAGGAAACCATTTCAGCGGAAAGCTGTTTAAAATCGTATCCATTATACTATTTATTTTTATTCTCGGAATAATATTTATAAGATTTTTCACCCCGATAACAGGTGATACCGATATCTGGTTCCATATAACTTATGGAAAGTATTTTATCGAGAATAAAACCCTCATACCGGATCACTCCATCTATACATGGCTCCCGGCTGATAACAGCGTGATATACTGTGCCTGGATACCCGAGATATTCTTTTATCTTCTCTATGAGATGGCCGAGCTAAAGTTATGGTATGTCTTCCGCTATCTCTGTTTTTTTTCAATTATCCTGTTAATATATTATTTTGCTCATCGATTAAAGCTCCTTAAAAATCCTGTAACGCATTTAATTGTCTTAACGGCCTTTCTCATGTCGTCGGGAGCTGATAGCGTAAAACCGGAGCTCTTCTCCGTGATATTCATGTTCCTGACCGTGTTCAACTGGTGGCTCATCAAAACCGGCGATGATAAGAGCTGGAAGAAATGCTATCTATTTCCCCTTATTTTTCTCGTATGGGTGAACAGCCACGGTGGATTCATCTCTGGTGCTACTTTTATCGGACTCGTTTTTACCGGGGAGATTTTAAATATACTCTTTGCGCAGCAGAATTCCCTTCCTGTTAAGGTGAGGAAGCATTTCTTTTACTCTATTTTCCTCTGCATT
>CAZZCF010000107.1:0-15363 GCA_964652955.1 uncultured Leptospirales bacterium | reverse complement strand
AAGGGTTCGCCATTATGAAACCACCTTCCTTCCTGATCAATTCTGATCTCATCGATCGGGATTCCGGATGCCATCAGGTTCTTGATGAATTCCGGTATTTCCGGATACTCAGCCACCCCTGCCTCACACACGTATCATCGGATCCGTAAGCTTCTGATGTTCCTCCATCGCGTACCGGTCGGTCATGCCGGCAATATAATCCGATATGGTCGTGCTGAGACCTTCAGCTGCTATACGGGAATAGTAGCTGTCGGGGAGTGCGCTTGGATAATCGTGGTAGATGGTAAAGAGATCGATTATGACCTTCTGTGCCTTGATACCCATTCGCACCACACGATAGTGGTGATAGAGATTTTTCATGAGGAATCCTTTGAGCTCATCGTTGGCGGCTTTTATCTCATCGCTCAGAGAAACAATCTTTCGGGGTGCCTTCCTGACATCCTCGTAATCACTGATTCCACAGGACTGTATATCTTCTCGCGTTGTCTCAATCAGATCGGTAACGAGCATATTGATTATCATGCGAATGATCTTATGAACCATAAGTTTTGAATCACGGGGGATTGAGCCGTTGCTCGTCACCCTTCGAGACGCCTCCTCCCATATAGTCAATTGCATCACGTCATCGAGTTTAAGCATGCCGGAAGAGATGCCATCATCGAGATCATGATTATTATATGCGATCTCGTCAGCATAATCGATGATCTGCGCCTCAACAGAGGGCTGCTCATCGGGAGCAAAGTCTGAAACCTCGGGATTATCGTAGGAGCTTGAATGTTTGATGATACCCTCTCTCGTCTCCCAGGTGAGATTCAAGCCGTTGAAGGTATCATACCGCCTCTCAAGCCGCTCAACGACCCGGAGGCTCTGCCGGTTGTGCTCGAAGCCGCCCTCATCCTTGAGGAGCTCATCCAGCGCGCGCTCACCGGTATGCCCGAAGGGGGTGTGGCCCAGATCGTGTGCGAGAGCGATACTCTCAGCGAGGTCCTCATTCAATCGAAGCGCTCGTGCAATTGCACGGGCTATCTGTGCCACCTCAATACTATGGGTCAGCCGCGTTCGATAGTGATCGCCCTCATGATTGACGAAAACCTGCGTTTTGTACTCAAGCCTCCTGAAGGCGCGCGAATGTATTATTCGCTCCCTGTCACGCTGGAACTCGGTTCGGTAGGGATGCGGCTCCTCTCGATACTTCCTCCCCCGGGAATACTTCGACTTTGCGGCGTAAGGAGCCTGAACGGCATCCTCTAAATCATGAAGGTATGTTCGGTCAACTTTTTCAATCATAGTATCAGCAAGAACGGTTTACCCCTGTAATTCTTTTCCAGCCGCCGGCCGTATACATTCACATCGATACGTTCAGCGAAAGGCACGATTTCTCTCTCGTGCATCAGTATTGTAACTGCTCTTCATAGGCCTGAACGGCCACTTTCCTGTTCATGCGTATCTCCTCGTTTGTTGGATCCTCCTCAATGGCGCGCGTATAGGCCTGGACGGCTTTCTTGTACATTTTCTGTTCATAATGGCAGTTGCCAATATTGCTATATGCTTCCGCGATGAGCTTGCTGTCGTTGGTCGCTTGCAGCACCTGATAGTAGGTGTCGATGGCATTTTCGTACATTTTCCGCTTGTAGTAGAGAGTTCCCATTGCGAGAAGGGCCTCCGGATCCCCCGGCTTCAAGAGCAGTGCCTTCTGAATGTTCTGAAAGCCCTTTTCCAATCCCTCTTCGCTCCCTTTTTTCGAAGAGAGAATACCGAGGTTGATGAGCGCCTTCCTGCCGAATTCATTCTTTTCATCGATTTCGATTACCCGCTGAAAGGATTCTCTCGCATAATCCATGAGATTCTTCTTATAATATATAGTTGCGAGATTGAAGTGAGCATCCTGAAGATTCGGCCAGCGGCGGAGAATTGCCTGATACTCCTCCATGGCATTTTCGTAATATTTATTCTCGTTATAGTAATCAGCAATAGCAAGGAGCGGCTGTGGATTGTCCGGCTTCAGCTCGTTCGCTTTTCGCCAGGACTCGAGCGCACGCTCGGGCTGACCGAGATGCTTGTAGGCGATACCGAGATTATAGTAAACCGCATCATCCTTCGGATTGATTGCCAGGGCCCGTTTATACTGATCCACGGCCTCACCGAATCGCTGTGCATCATCGAGGATATTCCCCATATTGAGATAGGCAATTCGAGCATTCTCTGTTGCCGGCTCGAGAAAGGTGATCCGTTCGTATGACTCGTATGCCCTGTCAAGATCGCCCTTATCGTAATAGAGCTCGGCGATTCTTGAGAGAACCCGCACATTTCGCTTATTGACAGCCAACAGGCGGTTATAGACATCGATACTCCGATCATACTGTTTGAGTGAGGAGTAGGCCTCACCGAGATTCTCCAGCACCTCAGCATCATCCTTGCCGAGCTCCTCAGCTTTGATGAGCTCCGCCAGTGCCTCTTCATGCCGGTTCAGTTTCAAATAAACGATGCCGAGATTATACCGATCAATGGGATCACCGGGTCTGACCGAAACGGCCAGTTTCAGATATTTTTCGGCGAGCTCATAATCCCGGTGCCGGGTGAAGATGACGCCGAGTTTCGAGTATGAGAGATGGGCAATGGCGCCAATTTTATCAACGGAAGCGGAACGCTTGAGGTATTCGATGGCGGCAACCTCGTCACCCAATCGCAGGAGCGTTATGCCCATATTGTACAGCGCCGAGCTATTGTCGGGATTGATTCCCAGCGCCTCCTCGTACCGGGATTTTGCCTCATCATACCTCTTCTGCTCGAAGAGTATATTTCCGGAGAGGAGAATATTCTTAACATTTTTCGGTTCCAGAGAAAGGGCAGTGCTGATTGCTTCATCCGCTTTCTGAAACTCCTTCTTGTGACGGTAGGCGAGTGACATGTTGCGATAGATGAGCGGGTTCCGCCGGTCATAGCGAAGCGCCCGGCGATAGTACTCTATAGCCATATCATAGTCGCCACGATCGTCATGGATGATGCCGATGTAGGTCAGGGCAATTGCCTTATCCTGATCGTCGGAATCCGATTCCACAACCTCGGTGAATTCCGTTATCGCATCATTCAGATATCCCTTAAAATAGCTCTCCTTTCCCCTCATCAGGTGAATGTTCTTCGAACCTGTTTCAGGGAATGTCTTCCTGAGATCCTCTGAATAGATGGCATCCTTTCCCGAATCATCTTTCGATTGATATAGTTCCGGCTTTTTATAGAGATAGCCGGTGACGAGCAGTATAATCAGAATTGCAACAAGAGCAACCGCAGCGACAATGGCAATGGGGAGATATTTCTTCCGCGTGATACCTGACAGCGTAAAGCGACCTTTCTGAACGGTTCCGATATCATCCTCATCATACTCATCACCTGTCAGGGTGAACCTACTCTTTCCCATGGAATGAGCCTCCTTCTATTCCAGCTTTTCCCGATTCCGATTTCTTTATAGCATCAAGAATGCCGTTCACGAACTGGCCGGAGTTTTCACCACCATAGGTTTTCCCCAGCTCTATTCCCTCATTGATGGTGACAACCTCGGGAATATCACGGAGAAAGAGCATTGCATAAATGGAAAGTCGCAGAATCGATTTATCGATTACTGTGATTCTCTCAAACTTCCAGTTTTTCGAATACTTCTGTATGAGGGTATCGATACGATCAAGGTTCTCCACCGATCCCCGTATAAGGATAACCGCAAATTCTCTGATATCTTTGGGTATTTCTTTATCCACCCAATCAAGGAGAACGAGCTCCTCAAGGGCTTTATTCACCGTCTCGTACATGTAAAGCCCCTGAAGAGCGTACTCTCGTGCTTTTCGCCTGTGACCCATTAATCAATCTGCTTGTAAAGATTTGCCATCTCAATTGCCTGCATTGCCGCATCAAATCCCTTGTTGCCCGATTTTGTTCCGGCTCGCTCAATTGCCTGCTCAATAGTATCGGTTGTCAGCACCCCGAAGATGACCGGAATTTTCGCATGAAGTCCTATCTGTGCAATCCCCTTCGCCGCTTCGGCAGCGATATAGTCGAAATGCGGCGTGGCGCCGCGAATAACCGCGCCGAGACATATAACGGCATCAGCGTTCCCGGATTCGGCGATCTTCCTGGCAACGGGCGGAATCTCGAAGGATCCCGGCACCCAGGTCACCGTTATATCCTCATCCCGCGCGCTGTTTCGTTTCAAACAGTCCAGAGCGCCATTGAGAAGCTTGCCGGTGATAAATTCATTGAAGCGGGAAATCACAATAGAGAAACGCAATCCGGTCGCATCAATCTTACCCTCTTGTATTTTCATACTCTTTCCTTTTCCCATTGTATTCAGTAGTTAAGAGACATCACGGCAACAGCTACTGTTACAGTATAGATTTCAAAATCGATAATCGTCAAGCATTAATATAGCAACAGATAAGCGGGGATGCCCTCCTCTTCGCAGCGAGCGGCATGAAACAGAATGCTTCTATTCCCCAAACCACCGTTTCCCTTTTCCGAGCGGGGCGCGATAAGAGCTCCCGGTGAGCAGAAACCGTTATCGCGAGATAGTCACCGTATTTATGTTGACGCCACCATGCGATCCGTTTATCTTCACGCGAGGTTAAGCGCGCCTGCGATGAAGGCTCACCCTGTAGCAGAATACCCGGCCGATGCTGCAGGCATCGACAGGTGCGACAGCACCGGCGGCCCGCTGCGGGGTACTGTATCATGGAATCACGGGAGGAACTGCAATGCATCTGCGAATTATCGTCTCACTGATTGCCCTCTCGGTTGCCGCCGGGACGAGCAGCCCTGATATCAGCAGATTGCGTGAAGGCGATATCATATTCCAGGAAACGCTCTCCCGACAGGCAAGGGCCATTAAGCTTGCCACACATTCGCGATACAGCCATGCCGGTATCCTCTTCAGGTTCAACGGCAGATTCCAGGTCCTGGAAGCTGTGCAACCGGTGCGGATCACCGGGCTGAACCGTTTTATCCGTCGGGGAGTCAGAGGGGAATACGTTATCAAACGGCTGAGGAATGCGGAGCAGATCATGACGTCCGAGCGCATCACCCAGATGAAGCGGCTCGGAAGATCGTTCCTGGGAAAAAACTACGACATCTATTTCGAATGGAGTGATAAGAAACTGTACTGCACCGAGCTCATCTGGAAACTGTATCACCGCACTTTTGGCATCGAGATTGGAAATCGCGTGCGTCTGAAAGACCTCGATCTGAGCCATCCCTATGTACAGAGACTGCTCAGGATTCGATACGGGAAACAGATCCCTGCCGATGAGCCCGTCATCACCCCGGGTGCGATGTTTCATGCTTCGCAGCTGGAAACGGTACTCGAGATGCCATCGCCTCTGAACAGATGAAAGAGAATTATTATACTGTTACCACCCTGCAGCGGTCATGAGCATAACCACCTGCTCATAGGGTCCCTCATCCGGCTGATACCGCTTGCCGATACCGTGCGTTATCCAAACGGGCAACCCGCCGATAGTGCTGATGCGAACGCCGTATCCGGAACCGAAGATATCCTCCGTTGTGGGAGAAAAGATATGCGCATAGTCGAAGTAGAGGGTCAACCGCAACCAGGGGACAATAGTGAATCCATATCGGGCATTGATAAGTCCAAATTGATTGACCCGGAAGGAGTCAACGGTAAAGCCGTGCACGACGTCGAGCTTCGCGTTGTCAATGGTTCCCCCGAAGCGCGGTCGGGTCAGGAAATCGTTGTCAACTCCACCCTTGTACTTCCCCCTGATAACAATATTGTGGGTATCGCAGAAGAGAAATCCCACCGTTGCGGCTATCGAGTAGATGACGAATGACTTCGCCTCTTCACCGGTTTGATATGCATCCGGCTTCCCCCACCGCTCCCATCGATTTCTGACACCGTATCCCACCCAGGATCTGATCTCAGCACCTTCGGTGAGCTGATCGAGTCCCCTCTCCCGCAATCGTTCCAGATTGAGATCGAAGCGGGGGAAGATATTAACATGATTCAGCGGCATGACAAAATCATCAGGTACATCCCGCTCGACAAAGAAATACTGCCGCGAATCGAGGCTGAAGGCGGGAGCGATACCAAGGGGAAGATGCCACTTCAGGGTGAGAATCTCCGATACATAATTAGTGAAAAATCGCGTTTCCTCCTGGAATCTTCCGCCGATGAAGCCCAGGTTCGTTCCGCTTGCATAGAGAAAGGAGCCGACAAGAGTTTCCTGCAGGCTGGTATTCCTCCAGGGAAACTTCCGCTGCTTGAACTTCATGGTTACTTTATAGCCGACCCAGCTGAGCGAGAAATCGGTTCTCGTTCCGAAAATATTCTCCTTATCGGTCATGAAGACCGGCGCAAAAACTGCGGAACGCCGGTCCTCTGTCGGGATCTCTCCGAGGAGAACGATTATGGTATGTATCTCCTCCTCTGCACCAATCTGAATCGAGGAGAGATCCGCTTCATCTGAAAGTGCGATGATCTCATATTTGGTATAAACCGTACCGCTCCGCTGCTTATACCACTGGCGTTTCATGAGCCCCCTGAGCAGCTGATCGGGGGAACGGAGGCCGAATCGCCCTTTCTTTGATTTTCTCCTGGTGATTTCCCGCAGGAGCTCATCCGTTGTCTTGACTCGATATGCATCCTTCTCCTTCGATGCGCGATGCCTCTGGGGATTCCCCCCTCCGATAACGGCGATGAGGAATACAACGACAAGAAAGGCAATGGCCAGTATCTTCTTCGGAGGCAAAGAGAGTGTTCCCCCTTCTGCCATTTTTTTTGGGATGTTCATCGAAGCTCATTCAGTTGAATTATGGGCCCCGCTAAAAACCGGTATTTACATTGATCCCCTAATCGCACATACCGTTTTTATCGGACATTGAGCCCACAGCGACACGACGTCGCGCATGCCAGCGTGCACAGGATGTGCGAAAAAAAGCTGGCCAGGGTGACATCATATTAATGGTTTTTGGAAATCCCCCAACACTATTATTCCACGGTGCATCATTGATGAAAAGGAAAAATTCGAACGGGATTATGATTATGCCTGTTACCTGGTACCCGTCACCGGTGACTGCTCATCCGGCACCCCCCGCTTCGAAAGCCTCTTAAGCGATTCGTTCGCGCAGTCTGCCGGTAATCATCTTCATGATGTTGATAGATATTGAGGGATTCTCCTTGAGCGTCAACAGGAAATCCCTCCTGCTTATCGACAAAAAGCGTGTTCTGGAAACGGTTCTCACACTGGCGCTTCTCGGCTCCTTGTCGATGATGGAGAGCTCTCCAATACAGCTTTCCCGACCGAGCCGGGCGAGGATCTGCTCTCCGGTATAGACCTCCACTTCCCCGTCAACGATAATGAACAGCTCGTCACCGGTTTCGCCCTCTCGAATGATCACGCGGCTGGCGGGGACATCGAGCTCGCGGGTGATTTTTGCAAGCTGGATGAGCTCATCCAGCTTGAGCTCTGCGAACAATCCGTTCTCTCGTAAAAAAAGTATCTTTTCGATAAGGGAGAGCATCGTCACCTCCATTTTCGGCAGATTTGTTTCAGAGGATTCCGCGACCGGGAGAGTCTCTCCCGCGGAAGCCTTCAGGCAGAAATCGATCAGCGCTGCTATCTCCGGGATAAACTGCTTCGTTCGCCTGAGCGAGTCCTTCAATGAGATATCCTCCGAATGCATGAGGTCAAGGATATCGTCACTATCCATCTCCTCCTCAAAGGCGAAGAGAACCTGCCGGGTATGCTTTCCCGACGATTCGAGATATTCAAGAATATAGCTGTTCAAATCTTCATCCTTCAGGAGGAGATTCGATTCATATACCTCATCTATTTTCAGGCCGGTGAGAATCGCAATCGCCTTCAGGATGAGATGCTTATGGAGCTCTATCTCATTCCAGAGTGCAATGCTTATAAATCTCGAAACGAGATCCTCATTTTTGCCATGGCGGATCAGGGAAAGGGTTTCGAGAATATCGATAATGCGAATAATTTCGAAGTTGATATACTCCACCATCTCACGCTCAGAATGCATTCCCTGGTGGAGGAGATAGTTGAGATAATTCGACTTTCGTGCATGGCTTCGCTCGCTGAAGAGCCTCATGACAACAACACCCCGCGCCTGATCATCCGGACGGTAAAGCTTCTCGATACTATGCGCATCGAGGTCATCGCGGTAATCGAGAAGCATCAGCCGATCCATTTCGGTAAGCGAAGCGGCCATCTGAGAAAAACCGAGAATCTGTATGAGCGGGCGCCCCCTGAAGAGGTAGAGAACCCGCTGTGCCTCCTCTCTCGATAGATGATCCGCGACGGGGATAATGGAGAGGAACAGGCGCTCATCACGGGTCTTCAGCAGAAGCTCATAGAGATGGGAAAGATAATACTGACAGGGAAGAACCTGCACAAAGGCAATGAACTCGTCAACATGAAGCTCTCCCTTGAGAATGCCCGTACGCAGTTCAGCAAGCACCTTTATCACGAAGCTGTCGACATCAAGACCGGAAGACACCGTTGACTTATCGGCGTGAAGCAGCTCGATTGCATACTGTTCCCCCATCGATCGCTCCTCGCAATAGAATGCCAGGATAGCCCGTCGCTGCTGCGGGGGAAGCTCCCTGAGAAGTGCGAGCGCATGGATTCGCACCCGCAGCTCGGAATCCCTGACAGCAGACCGCAGGACCGCTCCCTTGCTCTCGTACCTTCCCGTCCGCATGAGCGTGACGATGTTTATCCGCGTCTGCGCTGAGAGACGTTCAAAATGAGGATAGAGTGCTCTGAGGATGTCGGCTGTAGGATGCTCGTTGAAGATAAGCTCCAGAAGGGATAGCTCCTCTTCAGTATACTTCCCGTCTGACAGAAGCGAACGGTAATCAGTGTATGCAAGCTCCGATTCCCGGTGATCGGTATCGAAGGTGAGCCTGTTCTTCAGAGACTGCACGTATGCCCTGTTCTGCAGGCCGGTCAGCAGAAGGTAGATCAGCCCCAGGAATATGGCGAGCACAAAGCCACCGGCCGGAGTGAGATCGCGGTAGATCAGCATGATAGCAGCACCACCGGTTATCATGCCGAGCGGACTGATGAGGGCGCTGATAAAGGACTTAACCTCCGGCATCCGGTCCCGCGGCGCCGAGGCCATGATGACGTTGAAGATAGGTGTTCGAATGATGAGGCTGAGATTTTTTCGAAAGAATCTCAGCAGGATCCCGACAAGGATATTCGGAAAGAAGGCACAGATTGAAATAAAGCTGAGAAAAGAAACCGGATAGACATAGTTGGAACGCTTCACGCCGAGAAGATGTATTATCCGAGAGGCGAGAAATACCTGAACCAGCAGCGTAATACCATCAGCGATGAAGGTGTATATGCTCAGAAAGGATGCAAGCTGGCTTTTCGTTGCAAATGCGGTATTAAAAATTCGAGCAAAATAGAACTCTGATATCTGATTGACAACCGACATTGCGAAAATAGCGAATACAGAAAAAGTGAATATGGGTGATGAGTACGAGAGCTTTATCTTTCTGAATATCCTCTCGAAAAGATTGTTATCCGGAAGGAACTCACCGCCACGCACCACCGGCCGAATCTCGCTGCCGGCGTATATTCCCAGAAACAGCACCGGAATCAACAGGAGCGATCCGTTAAGAGCCCAGACATAGACGCCGAAACGCGATATATCCTGCGAAAAAATAGCAAAGAACAGAAGGCTCGCCGCAATTCCGCCGAGCTTCCCCCCTCCCATAATAAAGGGAAGGAGCCGTTTGGAGCTCCTGAGCGAAAGGAACTGATAGGCATAGTTGAAAAAGTGAATGTCCAGGAAAAAGGTAAAGAGATAGTTGCCCAGATAGAGATAGAAGGGGAGCCAGGGAAAAGCATCCACGGAGAGAAATGATGCGGCAAATATCAAACCGGCAAAGAGAACTATCAGAATAAAATATCCACGCTTGAGCGAGAGCCTCAGTAAGATCGAGTTATAGAGGATCCCCATGATAATGAGCACGATACCGTTATATATGAAAAAGCGGGATAATCCCTCTGCTCCATAGGCTTTCAGGAATATCGTTTCGGAGTATATCTGCCCGACCGCAAAGAATGAGCCGCTGAGGAGATAGAGGATGAAGAGCGGTATGGTGAACCCGAGCTCTTCATTCTGAATGGAAAATATCTTCCATACGGCTCTTCGCAGATTCATTGGAAGTTCAAGACCCTCCTCCTCGATTACGGCCTTTACCCATTACTATTTTCGGGAAACCGGTATCAAACCTGTAGAATCCACCGGTGCAATCGGAATCCATTGCGATCTATCGACTGTATACACACAGAAGCGGAACGCCAATACTTTAATGTATATAGAACATGCAGACAACGACTATTTCAGGAAAGTCTGTGAAAACATAATTTTATGACCGACCGTAATATAATAATGTTTTAACAAAAAAAAATGGGAGACTGGAATTGCCCCACTACCGGAGCTCCCTTTGCGGAATTCGCCCTTCGAAAAATCGACAGGTTCCAGGATGAATGTACACAGATATATTCGCAAATGAAAAAGGGCGCTCAAATGAGCGCCCTCCTAACGGCTAATCGATATGTACGTACCGAAAAATTAGAATTTATAGCCAACGGTAACGGTTATCTTGGAATACTCAACATCGATTTCCCCATCCACATCATCAGAGGTAATCTTCCCGTTGTTAACATTATACACCAATTCGATCTGAATGTTGTTCGACAGAAGGATACCGCCGCCGATTCCCCAGTACAAACCGCCTTCCATCTCGAGGGCCACTTCCTCCCCTATTTCTTCTTCGATTCCAGACTCGAGATCATCCTTCATGGTGCTGTCCATAAAACCGAAGCTATAGCCAATCTGGCCGACGATGAATGGGGTGATTTCGCCCCCTGACTTGAGGCAGATGTTCAGAACGCCGTACACCGGAAGAAAGCTCAACTTCCCATCAACCGCGTCATCCTCATCAACTCCCCGCGGGAGCATATAGGCCGCGCCGGGGCCGATACCGATCATATCGGACAGGGGGAAGATATACTCCGCACCCAAATTAATGCCGGTCTTCATATCGCCATCGGTGCTCTCACCTTCTAATTCTAACTCAAGGTTCCCCATAACATCAAGGCCGCCCTTGATGGTAAGACCCGCCTTGGGGAGTCCCTGCGCCTGTGCAGAAGAAACGAGTGCACCCGCAAAGAATGTAACTGCGAGAAGCACCAGAACTACATGCATTCTCTTCATAAAAAATCTCCTTAACCTATAAATTGTTATAAAACCATAAAAGAAATATCGATGTAATTCCTCATCCCTATATGCATAGTGAATTTGCAAAGTGAATTATTATCGTGTGGATCATTTCTTTCATGGAAATACACAAAAACGGTATACTTATGTCACCCCGCACTGTCAATAAAAAAATTGCCTTCCCATATCAGGGAAGGCGATTGATTACATTCCTCAATAATAGTTTTGTTATTCTTCAGGTTCAGATGCAGGCGCCTGCGATTCCCCGTAGTCCAGATTCCAGGTGACATAGATAAGGAACATATCGTTATCGGCGCTGTTGAAGTAGTCGAGCATGGTGCCGATGCTTATAGCTCCCAGTTCGATATCGAAGCCGAAGAGATGCGACGTTGCCGAGGGAACATCCACACCGCTGATCTCCTCGCCGTCAACGTACACCTCGGCATCGATGATATCCCGCTTCAGTGCGTAGTAGGGTATAAACTTGACCGTCCGACCGAGCGGGATGGTCGCCTTCGCACCGAGAAGCGGCCCGTACACCCATAGATGGAGCTCAACATCGTGCTCATAGGCATCGATGAGACCCGGGTCCGCGGTAATCTCCGTATAGCTGTAATTGTAGTGAAGCCCGGCAAATAAAATGAGATTTGACGTATTCGCCTCCCCGGCTACCCTGAAGGCGAGATTCGCATTTAACGGTATTGATATGAAGTACATATCGATATAACCATCGTCGTCCTCGCCGGTGAGATACTGAAAGCCGACGCCGATATTGAATCCCGTCCGCTCGAAGGCGCCGACATAGTTAAAACCGAGGCCGT
Organism: uncultured Leptospirales bacterium; assembly: GCA_964652955.1. Lineage (GTDB taxonomy): Bacteria > Spirochaetota > UBA4802 > UBA4802 > JAKQUI01 > CAZZCF01. The sequence continues at coordinate 3,289 of CAZZCF010000107.1, read as the reverse complement.
AGCCTGTCAGGTCGAATCCCTCCCCGCTGTAGTTCAGGTACATGATATCGAGATACTTCGCTCCATCGGGAGTGAAATCGGCAGCCGGCACCTTGGGCGGCGGCGTCGGTGAGAAATCATCAAAATCCTGTGCATAGGTGCTGACAGCACCTGCACCGATAAAAAGCAGTATAACGCATAGAAGTGCTATCTTCCTCATCCTTTAAAACCTCCACAATGTAATATAAAATCAACGATCAGCATGGAGAACCGTGAAAAGCCGCCTGTCAATAAAAATATCTTTTAATATTAAGCACATACCGTGCCAATCTAAACTTCAAAATATATTGACAAATGGGTATTTCCTATAGTGATATAAGAACTCTCCGTGCGGTGCAATAATACTGGCACGGCGGAGCGAAAAGAATCAGTGCAATTCATTACAGATCTGTCGCATGAGAAGAGAACCATGAAATTCATCGTAAAGCCCTCCCAACTCTCCGGAGCGATAGCGGTACCCGGATCAAAGTCGCACACCATCAGGGCGCTCGTCCTGTCACTTCTCGCTGACGGGGAATCGGTCATCGAAAATCCGCTCTTCTCATCCGATACCCTCTCCTGCCGCACCATGATCGAGCAGTTCGGCGCCGCCGTCCATCAGGATAAAAACTCATGGGTCGTGCGGGGAACCGGCGGAAGGCTCAGCGTGCCGGAAAATATTATCGATGTGGGAAATTCGGGAACGACACTCTATATCGGCATCGGCATCGCCTCGCTCGTCGAGGGGTACAGTGTGCTCACCGGCGACGAGCAGATCCGGAACCGGCCCGCTGACCGTCTCCTCGCCGCCATCAACAGCCTGAAGGGAGAAGCCTTCTCGACACGACAGAACGGGAAGCCGCCGCTCGTCATCAGGGGAAGGATTCAGGGCGGCAGAACCAGCATCGAAGCGGTCACCTCGCAGTATCTCACCTCGCTGCTGATTACGACACCCCTCGCACCGAAGGATACGGTCATCGAAGTCCCGCTCCTGAACGAAGCCCCCTATATTCACATGACCCTCGGCTGGCTCGACAGGATGAAAATAGCGTACCGGAATGATCGTCTGAGAAAATTTACCGTGTCGGGAAATCAGCGCTACCGCTCCTTCAGGGAGGCCATTCCTGCCGATTTCTCATCGGCCACCTTCTTCCTGGTTGCCGCGGCAATAAGCGGCTCCGAAATCACCCTCGGGGGACTCGATTTCAACGATACACAGGGCGACCGTGAGGTCGTCAGCATCCTGGAAGAGATGGGGGCCGAGGTCGAAAGGGGGGAGCGGGAGATCCGGATACGGGGCAAAATCCTCAGCGGCGGCGTCTTCGATCTCAACGCTATTCCCGACGCCCTCCCCGCGCTCGCCGTCGCCGGATGCTGTGCCGAGGGAGAGACACGGCTCATCAATGTCCCCCAGGCACGCCTGAAGGAAACCGATCGCATTTCGGTCATGCGAGCCGAGCTTGAGAAGATGGGAGCCCGCATCGAAGAGCTCCCCGACGGCCTGATCATCAAAAAGAGCCCCCTGCGGGGCGCGCGGCTTCACGGTCACGGCGATCACCGGGTGGTGATGGCCCTCGCCGTGGCGGGACTGGTCGCAGAGGGACAGACCGAGATTGAAACGGCGGAGTCCGTTTCGGTGACCTTTCCGAATTTCAGGGAGCTCCTGCAGTCGCTGGGAGCGGATATCACCATGCATGAGGAGTGATCATGGCATTTCGTGGGATCAGAGGAGCAACCACCGTGGAGATGAACACCGAAGAGGAGGTACTCGGCCGCACCGAGGAGCTCCTTTCCGAGATCATTGTCCGGAACAGCCTGGTTATCGAGGATATCGCTTCGGTTATCTTTTCGGTCACCGATGACCTCGACGCTGTCTTTCCGGCAAAGGCAGCCCGCAATCTCGGGTGGGTATACACCCCCCTCTTCTGCACCCGGGAAATACCGGTGCCGGGAAGCCTCGAACGATGCATTCGGGTGCTCATGCATGTCAACTCCGACCGCGAACAGAAAGAGATGGTGCCGGTCTATCTTCATAAGGCAAAGAAACTCAGGCCGGACCTGTAAACCGATAATGAAACTCCCCGAGCACGTGAGAATACTCCTTATCCGGTTCAGCTCAATCGGAGACATTGTGCTGACGACACCGCTGCTGCATGCCATAAAGGAGCGCTCTCCGCACGCGCGGATTGAGTACCTGACCCTCTCCGAATACAGCGAGCTCCTCAGGTATAATCCGAATATCGACACCCTGCACCTGATTAACCGGGCAGCACCGCTCAAAGAGCTCATCGACACGGCGCGACATCTCCCCGGAAAATACACGCATCTCCTCGACCTGCACCGGAGCACACGGAGCCTTATCTTCAGATGGTTCGCGCCGTCACAGAGGATCAGAACGCTTCACAAGCACTATCTGAAGCGAGCGCTCCTCGTCTTCCTGGGAGTAAATTGGTACCGTGAGCCCTACTCCGTCGTAAACCGATATTTTACTACCGCCCTGGCACTCTCCCTCACTCCCGAATCGGGCGCCGAGCTGTGGATATCGCGGGAGAAACTCGACCGGTTCCGGGAGAGGATATATCGAACCTGGAACATCGAGACAGAAGCAACCGGGAATCGGCTCGAGCGGGTCAGAATTGAACGCGGCCTTCTCCATCACGGGCACGCGCGAGTTCTCTCCCTGATGCCCTTCGCCACCTGGAAGACGAAGGAGTGGGGAATCGAGAAATTCATTCACCTTGCCCGCCGGTGCGCCGGCGAAGGCGCAACCGTACTCATTCACGGCGGAGAGGCTGACGAGAAGCGAGCAGCGGCGATGGCAGAAGCCATCGGTGCGCAGGCCATTCCGCTCGCGGGGAGAACCAGCCTGCTCGAAACGGCTCTCCTCCTGTCACTCTCCGATTGTCTTGTTACGAATGATACCGGAATCATGCACATGGGCGGCGCGACGGGAATTCCCGTAATCGCACTCTTCGGTTCAACGACACGCGAGCTGGGCTTTTTCCCCTTTCAAGCGGCAGGGACGGTTATCGAGACCGAACTCAGCTGCCGCCCCTGCACCGCAAAGGGGCTTCGGGAGTGTCCCCTGAAACATTTCCGGTGTATGAACGACATCACGGTGGATGCGGTTTACACTGCCGTGAAAAACTATTGCAGATGAAGGGAACACCCCTTCGAGGGTTATGATCATGAAGAGGAAATCAACCCCGGAACAGATGAGAGCTCTCTTCGAAGAATCCGGTTTCCATCTCCGTGACACCGAGTACAGCAC
>CAZZCF010000106.1:0-15504 GCA_964652955.1 uncultured Leptospirales bacterium | reverse complement strand
ACTCTATTGCCTGTTACCCGTTACTTGTTGCTTTTTATAAATGAAATAATCGGTGTAATCTGTGGTAAATTCTTTGAACAGTAAATGGGAAGTGCAGCGGGGGGAGCGAAGAATCTAACTTCTCATTGAAACATTACCATATAACTCAAAATTGATGAAATCTTTTCTCTGTGTCTCCGTGCCTCTGTGTCAGATCCCCAGTCTCGGCTTCGGAGTGAGGATAGATAAATACCCCTATCGCATTGTATTTTATTGAGATATGTTTAAAAAACCGCATTTGGGTGGAAAAACAGAGGGAACATAATGAAATTATCCGAGCTTCTCGGAAAAACCTTCGAATGCGAATGCGGTCGAACACACACTGTTCCAACGGAGCACCTGATATATTCATCCGATGCAATCGAGCACATTCCCGCGATAGCGCGAAAATATGCCACAGATCCTGTTTATCTGATTATAGCAGATGCGAGAACCTACGAAGCTGCCGGCCGGAGAATAGAAACCGTGCTCAGGGATTCTGGCGCTTCCGCAAGCACCTTTATCGTCCCGGATCGAAACGGGGAATCGCCGATAACCGATACCGAAACACGAGATTACGTGCTCCGGGAAGCTCCCGACGCAATGGTATATATCGCTTCGGGAGGAGGCACCATCAACGATATAACCAAGTGGATCGCCTATGAGCGGGGCAAACCCTTCCTGACGGTTCCGACGGCTGCATCAATGAACGGCTACGCATCGGCGAATGTGTCGGCATCTATAAAGGGACTCAAAGTGCTCTTTCACGCTGAGGCCTGCAAAGGGGTTTTTGCCGTTCCGGAGATACTTGCAGAAGCTCCCTTCGAGATGACCACCTCCGGCCTCGGAGATGTCATTGCCAAGCCGGTGAGCTCCGCCGACTGGCGGCTCAACAGGTTCCTCTTCGATGAGTATTACTGCCAGTTCTCCATCGACCTCCTGAAGGATCTGGAGCCGGTATATCTTGATAACCCCGAAGGAATTCGTGAGCGAAAACCCGAATCTCTGCGGGCGCTCTTCGAAGCCCTCTTCTACTCGAGCATTGCCATGACCATCACCGGAACATCATCACCCGCATCCGGGGGTGAACACCTCTTATCGCATACCATCGATATGACTTCCGCAGTCAAGGGCGACCGGCACGATCTTCACGGAAGACAGGTAGGCGTCGGCACCATATTATCCGCTGCACTGTACGACAGAATACTGTCAATTGAAACGCCCGCATGCGGGGATATTCCATCGGATATCGACGAAACCTTCTGGGGGCCCCTGTCATCGGTGGTGAGAAAAGAGTACCGGAAAAAATTGCCCAAATTCAAACTGGCTGAAGAGAAACTCATGAAAGCCGGCAACTGGGACATGTTCCGCTCGACCCTGCGGGAAAATCTCATTTCCCCTGATCGGATAAAGAACTGTCTCAGCGGGGCCGGCGCAGCGCATCGAATATCCGATATACGCATCAACGACAGGCCCATTGATACCGAACGGTTCTTAACCATCTGGAAGACTGCGCATCAGATGCGCGAGCGGTTCACGGTGCTGGATCTGGCCATACTCCTCGGCGTCCTGCCGGATAGGGCCGGGGAGATAGCCGAGGAGTGGGTGATGGATTGATATATCGCTTATGTCATTGCGAGCCCCTCGAATTCTCTCGGGATAAACTCCGCGAAGCAATCTCTGTTCATTGAGGCATAAATAAAGGAAAAAAAGAGTATTGAACCGCAGAGAAGCACAAAGGCCCAGATCATTGTGTACCTCTCTTTTATAGAGAATCATATATTAACACTATGGGATAATGCTTTGTGAGTCAAGAGATCCCTGTCCAATAAACAAGACCGCGAAATAAACTGAGATCACTTCCTTCCTCGTGATGACATCTTCGCATCATTCATACTGTCATCTTTTCATAAGCCGCGGGGGAAGCGTATCTCCGTCCCGGGGGAGCGTGGCACCGGAAATGCCGCACCCGATGACGATGAGAACATGGCTCTTTGCATCCATTGCATCGAGATCATGCATTATACTATCACTCCGAAAAGGTCATCCTCATAACTATATCGATGAAGAAATTGCATTCGACGCATCCGAAACGCCAACACATTCGATAATCTCATTATTCCTGTTGATAATATAAAGCCTTAATGGCATAATGATGCATTGAAAAATCAACCCGGAGATTCACGCTATGAAAAGGTACATCCTTATAGTGATTGCTGCGCTTCTCTTCATCGAGCCCGCCTCCCGGCTCATATCGGAGGAAACTGAACCAGAGAGCCCTGGGGAAAGGGCCGTTACCGTCAAAAAGATCGGCTCCGTTGAATTCGTACACATAACGGGCGGCGAGTTCGTGATGGGGCAATCGGATGCCGGGAGAACCGCTTTGATAAATCTACTCATCGCCCAAAACGGGAAAAAGTACGGAAAGCCCATTTACGATAAATGGTACAGCGATGAGCGTCCCCCGCACCGGGTGCGCGTTCGATCGTTCTGGATTGCCACGTATCCGATAACGCAGAAGCAGTTCCGTGAAGTCATGGACCGCAATCCTTCGCATTTCGAGGGTGATAATCTTCCTGTTGAGAGCGTCACCTGGCATGAGGCGATGGCGTTCTGCGAAAAATTCAGCGCCGCATATGGCGTCACGGCTCGCCTCCCCTATGAAGCCGAATGGGAGTATGCCTGCCGCGCCGGCACCCGGACGATCTACTACTGGGGTAACAGAATGGATGAACGCTACTGCTGGTACATGAGCAGGGGAGGCGCAACCACGCATCCCGTCGGGAAGAAGCTACCCAATGCATGGGGGGTATACGACATGAGCGGCAATGTCAAGGAATGGTGTATGGACTGGCACGATAATAACTATTATTCAGAGAGCCCTTCAGAGAACCCGCAGGGACCTGCATCAGGAGATCAGAAAGTCAACCGCGGGGGCGCCTGGTACAGCCCGGAACGCGATCTACGCTCAGCCCATCGGGATGGGTTCAATCCCGCACATGCCAGCAACGTCATCGGCTTTCGCATTGTGATATGTGAAGACGAGGCTGGAGAATAATCACGCATTCACCCGATCTCCCGGAAGCTCTCGCGGTACTGCCGCGCCAGATCCACGTATGCCCTCTGCCCGAATACCATCGCCTCCCGGTGCCGCTGCTCGACAATCCCGATTCTGCGCGCCGGCGAGCCGCCGAATATCTTTCCCGATGGAACAATCTGATTTTTCAGAACGAGAGTTTGCTCCGCCGTAATGGCCCACTCCTCGATGTGGCTGTTATCGCAGATCATCGACTGCATGCCGATGAGGGAGGAATCGTCTATACGCGCGCCGTGAATCATCGCCATATGCCCGATGATGACCCGGTTCCCGATCAGCACCTGATCGGGGGTGTGAACAATAACGCCCTCCTCAACTGCTGTTTCATCACCGATAATGATGGTACCGAAATCTCCCCTGATGATGGCGCCGAAGCCGATATAACAGTTCCTTCCGATACGCACATCACCGATGACAGCAGCATTCGGTGCAATCCATGTTCCTTCGCCGATGACCGGCCTCTTGCCGGTGATCTCATATACAGGCATCTCCCCCTCCCTCTCGTCTCGTTGAAGCAATTCTCCAGTCAACGTCCTAATTTCACATCACGTTGGATACGTCAACAGGAATTACACGAAAACAGCACGACGGGAGATATTCCCGGAAAACGGAAAGGTGAGATAGCCTTTTTCGCGACAGGTTATAAGTATGTCTCAGCGCTTGTTCACGACAAGGTCCGCTATCATGCCAATTCCCAGCAGCTGTATGCCGGTGAGGGCGATAACAACCGAGAGTGTGGTGATATTCCGGTAGAAAATCACCTGAATCAGCATGAGCACAAAACCGCCCAGCAGGAGTAATAAGCTTACCGGCAGGAAAACCTTCAACGGATCGAAAAAGAGCACGGTTCGTATGATAAGGCGGAAGAAATTGAGCGTGTCGTAGAGGGGGCGGATTTTCGATTTCCCCTTCCGCTTCCGATAGTTAATAGGCACGTAGGTGACAATATACCCGTTGACAAGCATTGCCAGGGTGATAGTCGCCGTGAAGGAGAAGCCATCGGGAAGGAGGTGCAGAAACCGCTCCAGCACCTCCCGCTTCATAATGCGAAGACCGGAGTTGACATCGGGTACCTTTATGCCGGTTAAATAATTGACCAGCTTGTTTATTACCCATTTCGCCGGCCGGCGGATAATGGGAATTCTGACAACTTCGCCGGTTCGAGACCCGACCAGCATGTCGAGGTTGTTCTTCACCATGTCGTGAAAGAATTCTGGAATTCGATCATTGGGATAGGTGCCGTCGGCATCGGTAATAGCGATACGGGGAAATCGCGAAGCTTTTATGCCGGTCTTCAGCGCGGCGCCGTAGCCGCGGTTAATCGGATGATGGATAACCGTTATCCCCTTCCGCCGCGGCATCTTCCGCAGGAGATCCTCGGTCCCGTCATCGGAACCATCATTCACGAGAATAATCTCCAGCTCAAAGTCAGCATCTCTCTGTATCTTCCTGAGATGGGCAAGCGTTTTCTCAATGCCCTGTATCTCATTATACACCGGAACGACGAGGGTCAGCCCTGTTTTTTTCATTTTCTATCACCGCGCCTTCTTTTACAGGAAAGAACAACAGCTTCAAAAGGTCTGTCAAGATAATTTATCAATGAGCTTTTATTCTTCTCTCATCTCATTTCTCACCGGTGCTCCGTTTCCGTCACTCGCGACTTCTCACCTGTTACCAATCCGGTCTCTCCACGTTCACTCATTATTGATCATGCGTTACTGATCGCCTGTCACACGGTGCCCCTCTCCCGTCACTGAACGTCCGTCACCAATCACTACATTCCCTTCTCCATCCTCTTTCACTTTCCTGAATCCCCGCACCATCATGATGACATTGACAAGCGCTCCGTGAATTCCCAGCAGGATGTTAATCGAGAAGAGGGAGAGGGAAAAAAGAACCGCCGACTCCTTGTCGAGCCCCACATTGCTGAAGAGATATATCATGGTCGCTTCCCTGACGCCCAGTCCTGAAATGGATATGGGGATAATGGCCATGAGGCTTCCGACGATAATGCAGAGGAAATTGTACAGATAATCCATTCTGATATTATAGCTCATCAGTATCAGGTATGAGATAATGCTGTAACAGAGAATGGCCAGAAACGAGAAGAGGGTGGCGATAATCATCAACCGTATATTCCTGGCAATAGCAACGGTATCGTTGATAAATCCGCTGATGTTCTTCCTGATCCGGGGATAATATCTGGCCGGCAGAATAAAGGTGCTGAGTTTTCCTATGATATTCTGAATAGTCCGCATCCTGATGAGTATGACAATCCCCACGGCAAGAATAATCAGGAGAATAAAAAAGCCGATTATCTGAAAATCGAAGAGCTCGCTGTAGAGCGGGTAGAGGATAAAGAGGAGTCCGGTGCGCATGGCCAGGTCGAATACCCGGTCCACGACAACAGCGACAAAACTCTGACCGAACGTTCCGAATCGCTCCTTCACATACAGCGCTTTCGACGCCTCTCCGATCCTCCCGGGCGTAACCACACCGAAGTAGAATCCCCACAGATATACCGAAAAGGTCTCGAGAAAGGGGAACCTGACACCCTGATTTCTCATCAGGAGATTCCATCGCACCGATTTCAGAACGATCAGGAGAAGAATGAAGGGATAAGCCATCAGCAGGAAGCGATAGTCGGCATTCCGCAGATAGGAGAGGGTCTGCCCGATATCGATCTTGAGGAGTATGATAATCAGAAGCGCGAGACCCAGAAGGTTGAGATATTTCAGTTTTCCTTTCATAGAAGTGAAGCACACCCTATTGCCTGAGAGATTTTACCATTATGCTATACCATTCAGACGGGAGGAGGCAGTATATCGCATAGGAAATGCTGTTATAGGTATAATCACAAAAGCTCTGAACAACTGTCTTCGGCGGATCGGCATCGGCTTCATCGTAACAGATTTCGAAATGCTCAATATCGTCGCGAAATCTGATCACCTGCCCTATCCTGAAGAGATGGAAGATCGATGATATCAGAACAACCCGCCTCAAGCCCTTTCGGGTAATAATCCGCTCCGCTTCTCTCCAGTTTTGAACCGTATCACGGGATCGCACATCGAAAAAAATCCTCGATGGCGGGAGTCCCTTATCGGCTGCCCGCCGGGCCAGCATTTCAGAACCGGAATACTTATGCGACGGCCTGAATCCACCCACGAATATAAGACGCTCCCCTCTTCCGGCACGATAGAGCTGCAGTGCCAGCCTGAAGCGGCGCATCGATTCATCATTGGGGCTTCCATCATGAAAGCCACCGAAAAAAACCACCAGCGCATCGATTCTTCTCTCGATGCGGGTTCCACACTCATAACACGCACCGGACGATCCCCTGATGTAGAAAAACACCAGGATATAGCTGATAATAACAAAACCGAGGGATACGATGAAAACCCTGCCGGCGCTTCTCAATCATTCCCCCGTGCCAGGATAAAGGTTCTCCTCAGCGCCAGCAGCCGCAGAACCCACTGCGGCAGATGCCGCTCCAGAAACCGATCAATGGCAATGGAGATACGATTGTTAAAAGGGAGGAGGATGGTACTGTTTTCCTCGAGTATCTTCATGCTGTTTTTTCTGAAACAGCGGAGCAGCTCCCGTCGCTTCAGGAACCGATGCGGCCCCTCACTGTGATTGATATTTATCGCCGCACTGAGCCAGTGAACCCATTCCCAGAGCTGATTCGGACAGGTGAGAATGAGAATGCCGTCCCTCTGCAGTACCCGCACCAGCTCATCGAAGAACATCTCATAGTCGTAAATATGCTCGATGGTTTCGTAGGAGCAGACCAGGTCGAAGCGCTCATCCTCAAAGGGGAGGGGCAGATCGAGTACCATTACGGTGGAGTAGCGCAGTCCGGTATTCCGAAGCCGCTTCTCGGCCAGGGATTGAAGATAATCGGAGAAGTCAACGCACACCGAATCGGCAATCTTTCCCTGCTCATGCCAGAAGAGCGTTCCGTTGCCGCTTCGCGCCTGAACGTCGAGCATATGATAATCGTCTCGCGGGAGGTACGACAGCGCGAGATCATAGGAGTTGGTAAATCTCCTGAAGTAGGTGTAGAGCCGCTCATTCACCTCGTCGTAGTCGGTCACGGTATCCCAGAAGGCACCGACATCCTGCAGCGACCAGGGCCGCGTCGTATAGTAGCGATACTCATCGCGCACCCGCTTCCAGAATCCCCGCAGGGTAAAATAGTACTGCCGCTCAGCTTTCTTTGAAGACATTGGACTTCTCGTTATATTTTAAAATCTGATCGCGCGCATTGGGCTTGTAGCCCATGAGCTTCTTGAAGTTCTTGATGAGCATTAACAGGAAATTCAGAGGCATCAGGCGAATAAAGAATCGGAATACTTTTGAAGCCCCGCAAACAAGAATGATATCGTAGAGGAGATGATACCAGTACCGCTTAATCCGCTCAGGCCGATGCAGCCCGATGAAACGGGGCTTATGCCTCGCAAGTTGCAATCGCACATGGATGCCGGTCGTCTTATAGGAGATGTTAAAGGGGAAGGATTCATTGACCTCATCAGGTTCTATACGCTCCAGATGCATGGAGCCATCCCGCTCTGCCTGCCTGAGCAGCTCGAGCCCGGTTTTCGTTCGCGCAATGATGCTCGACCACCCTTTCGGAATACCGTACTCGTCCATTCCCCGGCCGAGGAGCCGAAGGATCCAGGAATCCCCGAAACTGCAATCCGAGTAATTACCGTAAAAATCGGGACAGAGCCGACAGCGATACGGGAGATAGACAGCATTCAGGTAATGATAGTTGAAGAAATTCATCCCCCGTTTCTCCCCATCATCCAGCGTAAAAGACATGCCGCCGGGCCAGCTGCCATGCTCCCGATATTTCACATCGATGACTCGCTCCCTTTTGACCCCGAGTTTCCGCATGCCAAAGACAGTGGCGCCATACTCCATGTTGTAGCCGCAGATCAGGGCAAAGAGATAGGCGAGCTTGTTTGCTTCCCGGTTCTTCTCAATTTGCAGCTTCCGGATGCTCTGTACCTGGCAGGGCAGGAGAACAATGGCATACCGTCCATCCCTCCCCCTGAGTTCGCGTAAAATCTCATTGATTGGAATAAGACAGTATTTTGACTGAGAGGAAGCTTTAATGAGATCCGGATCAGTGACGATCTCCGGCCTGAAGAGCCATTTCTGATCCGGCTTCGGCTCGGGGAGAATCACCCCGTCTACGAGCTTCTGCTCCATCAGGTATACGAGAAGCTGCGTCACCGAACCTCCCGATGCTCCTCGCCGCCTGATGAGATCATCCGTTGCATGTCCCAGAAAGCACTCCCGATAATAGCCGAGGGCTTCATCCCGCTTCGCGCCCTTCTTGAAAGAATTATCCAGCTGAGTGAAATCAACCTCCACCCCCTGGCAATACCGGTAACAGAGACCGCAGCTGGTGCATTTCGACTCGTCAAAAATCGGTTTCCCCCGCTCATAGTCAGCGGTGAGAGCATCAGCGGGACAAATTCCGATACAGGTTCCGCAGAAGTTGCAGAGCGGCATATTCTCTCCCCCCAGCCGCTTCATGAGATGGGTAAAGTTATATTTTTCACTTACTGCCATAACCACCACTCCGTACCGGGATATGGATCCATGGAGTCATCATCTCTCTTTCAGAAAATCCTTCAGGGAGATCTCCTTTGCCCGAAAGGGTTTCGTGAGCATTCGCACAACGGCCATTTCCATAGTGTTAAAGTGAGCGTTCGCATCACCCTTGAAAAGCTCATCTTTCACGATATACCCGAACGCAGTTCCCCCGATGACCGCCTTTCTCACCTTCGGAAACGATATTTGCCCGGTCCTCGCATAATCACCATCCCAGAAAATGTGGGTAAAAACCTTGAAAGCCTTGTAATCGCCGCGCTGAACTCGATGCAGCGAATACCGGTAATAGCCCTCATCAACGCCTGTCTTCCGACACGCGTCTTCGAGCGAATACCCCCTCTCGAGGAATGACCGTACCGGTTGTACTGCCTTGAGGAATCTATCCGGAACCACCTTGCGCTGAACTATCGGTATGCCCCCAGCATAGGCCCCGTTGAGCAGGCGATAATAGACGGCGTTCTGCCGAAAGGGATGATCCAGGAAAAAATTATCCCGGGCGTACTTCGGTACCCGGGGAAAGACCACCATCGCCGCAGCGAAACAGAAGAGCGAGAGGAGGAGCGTCAAAACCGTATACCGGGCAACGGGCTGCAGGCTCCGCAAGATCGGCATATCCCCCAGCCATCTTATAAAAGCGCTCTTCTGTTTTCCGAGAGTGAACAGCTCAACGAGCGCACAGGAGATTATCATCATCATCAGGGGGGCAGCCAGCACCAGATGGCGGTGATTATTGGACATGGCGGGGACGAGGGGATCAATGCTCTTCACCGCAAAGGTGATAAAGAGGAAGAAGCTGAGCGAAACGAGAAGCACCGAGAGGATCTTCAGATTCATCTTTTTTTTCAAAAAACCGATCAGGAAACCGGCAGCGAGAAGATAGGCAGCGAAATAAATTTTCCAGTAGAGTATCATCTCCCCATACCGATCGAAGAGATCCCAGAAGGAGAGGAGCGTCTGGAGATTCTTACTCTGCAGATGTGTTCCCATAATGATGCTCAGCCTTCCGAGGGGGAAACCGGCGAATGCATAGTAGAGGCCCGTTTCGATGATAAAAAGGAAGAAGAGCACCGCGGCGTAGAGGACGGCGTGGCCGAACCGCTTCCGCAGGAGCCAGACAGCGATGAGAATACCGGGGAGGAAGAAGATGCTGGTTACCTTTGTCAGATATGCCAGAAACAGGAAAGCTGATGAGAGCAGCAGGTGCAGGAGAGGACGCTTCTCCGCATCGTGATAGAGAAAAAGGAAATAGACGCTTATGATGAGATAGGTTGCGCAGAAACCCTCCGGCTTAATCTGAACAGCGTGGCGAAACATCTGAGGAAAAAATATCAGGAGCAGGCATCCGAGAAAGGCAACGCCAATACTGTGAGATCGAACGCCAACCTTGAAGAGGAAAAATACCTGCAGAAAAAAGAAGAGGAGCGGTGTTATATAATACACAACCGGATTCGTTCCGAATATGAGCTGGACGAGATAGACCGGAAAAATCATTCCGAAGCGTGCAGCATGATGGCTCCAGTGACTGTTGACATAGGGGAGACCGTAATAGATCTTCTTCGCATAAAACCATACGCCGGCAGCATCACCGCCGGTCTCGATATTGACAACCGTCAGCAATCTGAAAAAAACGGAAAAGAACATAATCAGAAAGAGCACGCTGTTCTCACTGCTCAGAATATTTCCCCACCGCTTCTCGGTAAGACCAGATTTCATTTTACCATCCCGTTTTTTCTGAGAATCTCATGTGCCGGTACAGTAAGAGAGTATACCTCACACAGGTCCCGAAAGATAATATTTTATAGGATCTCCTCTCATTGGGAATTACCATTGAAAAGCTACCGGCTGAAAAAAGTCAAGGAAGTTGCACGGTCATACTATCAACGACCGGGGTATTGCATGATAAAGAAAGCACAGAGAATAGTGCTTTATGCTTTTTCTGAATAATTTACGGCGTATGAACACCGTAACCGGTTTTTTTGATGAATGCGATATATCTCTGAAATCAGAGCCCGCGGCACCACTGTGCGAGCTCCTCTCCGATGAGCCGGGGATTATCCTCCTGTATAAAGTGAATCCCCTCCCCTATATCAACTGTTTTTAAATTCTTCAAATGTTCCGCACACCATCGAACCATCGGCTCCTGAATGAGAATTCCGGGGTGGGCATAAAAGAGCAGTTTAGGCACATCGGTCTCCTGCAGCCATTGATTATAGCTGTTAACAGCCGCAACCATGTCAGCCGGCTCGCCTTCAATGGGAATCTCATTCGGCCAGCGCCAGAGTGGTTTCCGGCTCCGGGATTCCCTGAAGGGCTCCCGATAGTTCTCCATCTCCTCCTCGCTCAGGTTTCGCACAATCGAAGCGGGAAGGACCCGCTCGATAAAGAAGTTCTTCTCTACAATCATTTCCCAGCCAATCTCCGGCTTCCGGAAGGACTGGAAAATTCCTCTTGCTGCTTCTGGAAATGTATCCCAGTTTACCGGCATGAGAATGGCCTCCATGAAGGCAAGCCCTTTCATCATCTCTTCGTGACGCATCGCAAAGTGGAAACCGAGGGCTGATCCCCAATCGTGCAGCACGAGAATTATGTTCTCCAATGAAAGGCTTTCAATAAATCCCTCCACGTATCTCAGGTGATCGAAGAATCGATATTCTATATCGGGTTTGTCCGATTTTCCCATCCCGATAAGATCCGGCGCAAGACATCTCCCCAAGGGTATCACATGGGGAATGACGTTCCGCCAGAGATACGATGAGGTGGGATTGCCGTGAAGAAAGAGAATGGGATCCCCACTCCCCTCGTCGACATAATGAACTTTCGAACCGTCTATTTCGAGGTAGTTTGATCGAAAGGGAAAGTCTGCTGATATCTCTCGTGCCATACCGGTTCCTCCTCTTATACTTCCTCGAAAAGTGCTCTCGTTTCAGGACCCATCGTGGCAAGCCGCTTCTCCGCCTCTTCCGGTGATACCGCGGTACGAACGCCCTTCTCATCCTGTACCACCACACCGCTCCCGGTGATCATCTTGTACCGACGCTTGCGAACCTCCTTGTCAGGGTGGCATATCAGCTGGCAGTGGCAGCAGGTGAGCTCAATCTTATACCCCGGCACAAGGACATTGTACATCATCCGGTCGTTCGCCGGACGCCTAAGATAGGGCTTGAGTGCCTTAATAATAGCAGGAAGAAAATCCTCATCTTTTTCAGGTATGGGAAACCTCCCCGGCGACCAGGTCGACCACTTTCCGGAACTATGCAGCCCGGTGAAGCCACCGCAGACATAATCGCATCGATTGTGATTACGGCGCTTCGCATATGAAAAATCAACCCCACCCATGGTAACCGTTGTTTTCACGTCAGGATCCATGAACCCTGAAGCGCATGCTGACATGCAGAGCCGGCAGCCGTCACAGTAGTTCTCCTCCTCGGGGAGAGGTTCCGTGGGGATGAGCTCTGCCGCCGTGACGACCGACCCGAATATGATGGCCGCCCCCTCCTCCTTCCTGATGACATTGCCCGAGAGGCCGAAGTGCCCGATACCCGATCGCACCGCCAGGTATCGATGAGCAATGGGAGGCAGTTCGTCAAGGCGACCGTTCGGCGTATCCGTGCGGTAAAACAGATTTGCCGCCTGTGGAACGGAAGGATACCCGAGCTGATTGAGGAAATTCGATATCTCAAAAGCGGTACCGCTGGCAAGGATGTTCACCCGAATATTGTCAAGATTGAAAGAGCGAAAATCCTCTTTTTTCAGGAACGGCTCAATGCAGCTCTGATCCATCGGGAACGCAAAGCAGATTGCCGACTGTGCCTCGGGCAACACATACGTGAGATCCGTTGATGGTGGTCCGCCGGCGAGCGTCTCCTTTGTGGCAATTCCGACCGCACATGCTCCCAGACACCGGGGAATATCCTTTACCATTTCAGTTAATTCTCTTTTATCGACTCCTCTTTTCATATCATCCTCCTCTCCATAGCAGTTTAATTATTGTTCTTTATCGGGCGTTGAAAACACTCGCCAGATGGCCGCACGCAGGCAGCAGGCTCACCATACCTTCGACAGATCGCGATTGCGCTCACGCAGCATCCGAATACCTGCCTCGCTCATGTTTTCCGGTATATCTTCCTCCCCTTCCCGCCGGACGAGCTTCAAGCTCCCTGTGGGACAAGAATGAGCGCATACACCGCATCCGATACAGGCATCGGGATTGTAGACAATCTCCTTCCGGTCTTTGGGCTTCAGCTCAGCACCTGCTTCAGGTTCCGGTATATCCTCCCTCTCCCTGAGTTCAAGAGCATCAACCGGACACCGCTTCACACAGAGACCGCATCGCTTACAGGTATCGTGATCGATCTCCAGCCGATAGTTCGATCGCTGATGTCCCCGGAATACAGGCACATCCGTCCTGAGCTCTTCGAGAAAGAGACAGCAGCAGGAACAGCAGTTGCAGATAGTATCCATTCCCGTCCGGTTATTGGATATTCCGTGCACGAGGCCCGCATCGGCGGCCGCGGCAAGTATTTCAAGTGTCTCCTCTTTGCTGATCTCTTTCCCCATATCGTTTTTCACAATATACTGCCCTAGTCTTCCAAAGTGAAGGCAGTTCATCGTCTCGTGCTGGCAGGTGTCGAAATCGGGATCGAGATTATGCCGGTGACGGCAGGGACAGATTGATACGGTATGATACTCCTCCCTGTCGACATATTCCAGGATATCCTCATAGGGAAGTATATGGCGGGTATCCTCCACCGTATGGGCAACCGGAATCGCGCGAAGCCCCATGGTGGGATGGCCCATGAAGTCCGCACCCATGTGATCACGATAGTACCGGTTAATCAACGGCGATATTCTCCGGTTGAATTCATCATCCTTCCCCTTCCAACCCGGCATCCTATAAAAGAAAAAGAGCGGATCGGGAAAGGAGTACCGGACAGCGCTCCTCCCCTCCACCCGATAGATGAGTCCCTTGCGAAGCATCGGCTCAATCATTTCCAGAAGGCCATCAACCGGAATCTTGTATCTTTCCGCGAGTTCTTCAATCGTATGAGGGCGATGCGGAAATCCTGAGAGGAATTCAGCCTCTTCGGGTGTGAACCGAAGCCGGAATATCTGCATAAGCAGATCGGAATCCGGAATACCCAAGATCCAGTTCCCTGCATGTTCGATCAACTTTTCATATACCTTTTTTTCAGACATAGTGCAACTCCTGTCACTCTTCTCGCTTTCCCTTTGCGTTGCTCGGGCACACCTTGAGACATTCATCGCATGCCAGCCAGTAGTTATAGCCAGCCGTATTGATGACCCGTTCAATCTGCTTCAACCCCTCTTCGGTCTTCAGTGCAAGGGGTAAATGGCGTGCTTAATCGTGTGCGACAGACAGCCCATCTTCTGAAAAGAGTTATTTTCTCCAATAGCCTGTGAGGGACAGGCCTTAAGGCATGCCCGGCATTTTGCAGGACAGGGATCATCCTCGATAACCGGATCGCCGGGTAACCGGGCGCTCGTTACCACCGCAGCAAATCGCAGCAACGTTCCATATTCAGGATGATGAACGAGCTGGTTTTTCCCGAAGGAACCGAGGCCGGCATTTACCGCCGCGTGCTTAAGCGATAAAAGGCCCCACGTTTCGAATCCGTGAAAGACCATTGGCGCATAGCTCGGTATCGGAACGGCGAGGTAATTGCCCCTTGACTCCAGCCAGTTCGACAGCCCGAGGGCCAGATCATTGAGCGAATCGTACACCGTGTGATAGGTGCGGTGCAGGATGTGAAGATTATATTCCGGTGAGTGAAGTAATCCCCGCGGAATGGCTCTCCCGAATACAATAACGGTATGCGCATTTTTACAAATTGCTGCGGGATGATGCTCCCCGGGAGCAGCCTCAAAGCGCTCGACAGGAGCAAAACCGATCGCATCCACTCGCGAATCCATATACTGAACAACTTCATTTCTTAGTGATTTTTTCATACATCACACATCTCATATTGATTGAAAAATAGCGCATTCATATTGTACACACTATATAAACTCACGATTTCCTGATCCTCTCCAGATGATTCCGAAATGTTATCTCATCGTCACGGCTAAAATTCCGGAAGATTTCCCTATTCGATCTTTCAGCAATTTTCCGTATATCGGTCGCGAGTTCCCTCCCTCGAGGGGTGAGGGAGATGAGAATGGCACGGCGATCACGCGGATGTTGACCCCGCTCAATAAACCCGTGGGCTTCAAGCCGATCCAGTATACCGGTCAGCGTTGCACTGTCGAGCAGCGTCCTCTCGCCGAGTCGATTCGATGTTATCTCATCCTCCTCGGAAAGGAAGTTGAGAATCATCGCCTGTACTGCTGTGATGCCGAGATGTTCTATTTTGCTTGTCAAGAATCGCACAGCTTTCTGGGCCGCCTTTGCCATCTGGAAAAAGATGCACTCATCTGCCCTCATATGCGGTAACCTCTATTCCGGTAACCCTGCAATAAAGTTGTGTACAATTATATTGTGTATAAAATACTTGTATACAAGGTATTATTTCCCATCATAGCTGTCAATAACAATTCAGAAAAAAATCACGATGTTGGATTTATAGACAGAATCGGCCGAACTATCAGCATGTATACTGTTCGAACGTTATCATTCTCCTCTTCAAGAATCAACTATCTTCGACGTTGTACTCATCGACGGTTTTTTTCAACTCATCCGTCATCTCCTCTACCCGTTTCGCATTATTCGACAGCTTCTCAGAACCCTCGGCATATGCCTGCGTTAT
>CAZZCF010000105.1:0-15580 GCA_964652955.1 uncultured Leptospirales bacterium | reverse complement strand
CCCTCCTGGCAAAAAACATAATCGTTCATCAATCGATAATACTGTTACTTTATCTTTCATATCACTAAATCTATTAAATTACTACCAAATGCTTTACCAATATTTATTATATTTCTAAACAACAATTTCTGATAATAAAATTTTTTAAATAGTAGCAAGTATAACACGGATAATAGATTGCATGTAATAAAATTACTAATCACTGATAACTGATAACTATCTATTATCCCTACAGATTCACCTTGCTCAGCCATTCCCGGTTCTCGCGATGCCATTCCACCGTCCGTTTCAGGCCCTCGTCGAATCCTGTCTCCGGCTCCCACCCCAGCAGCCGCTTCGCCT
This sequence comes from uncultured Leptospirales bacterium, assembly GCA_964652955.1. Classification (GTDB taxonomy): domain Bacteria; phylum Spirochaetota; class UBA4802; order UBA4802; family JAKQUI01; genus CAZZCF01. The sequence goes on along the minus strand of CAZZCF010000105.1, from coordinate 15,238 downwards.
TCCCGATATCCGCCCAGGTCTCCATCATGTCCGCTTTATGAAAGGGCCGGTGTTCAATCGCGGCCTTCTTCCCCGAATACGCTTCAATCTTTTCGATCATGTAATTTATTGAAAAGGGATTCTTCCCCCCGCCGAGATTGATGATCTCGTAGCCTGTCGGTTTCAGCGCGAGAACCGTTCCCCGCGCGATATCGTCGACATAGGTGAAATCCCTGCTCTGTTTGCCGTCACCGAAGAGCTCGAGGGGATGCCCTTCAAAAATCCACTGTATAAACCGGAAGATGCTCATGTCCGGTCTCCCCGCCGGGCCGTATACGGTGAAATACCGGAGAATAGTCACGTCGATATCGTAGAGGTAGTGATAGGCATAGGCCATCGCCTCCGCGGCCTTCTTTGACGCCGCATAGGGGGAGATGGGGGTGTTGACCGGGAGATCCTCGGAGAATGGCATCTCCTGTCCGGCGTAGAGCGACGAGGTCGAGGCGAGAACCATCTTTTTCACCCCCCGCGCTCTCATCATCTCGAGAAGGTTGAGCGTCCCCTGCGCGTTGGTGCTCATGTAGACATGGGGATTCTCCATGCTGTAGCGCACGCCCGCGCGGGCCGCGAGATTGATGACGGCATCGAGCTCATGATCTCTGAAAACAGATATGAGCCGGTCGAGGTCTTCGATATCGGCTTCGTAGAAGGTAAAATTGGCGTTGTTCCCGAGCTCATTGAGCCGGTACCGCTTCAAAGACACATCGTAATAATCGTTCAGGTTGTCGAGACCGACAACCTGGAACCCTTCGGCGAGGAGCAGCTGCGATGTTCGCCACCCGATAAATCCCGCCGCTCCGGTTACGAGTACTGTTCGCAATTAGATTACCTCACGTGCGGTACTTTTCCGATTAATCATCTGATTTTTCTTCAGCAGAGTCGATCTGTACGTGTTGACAAAGTGTTTCCCCATTGTGGGAAACGTGAGCGACCTTCGCGGAGTCTCCCCCGCACGCATTCGAGTTCCCCGATGAGAGGTTGTTCGCCCGTATCTCCCCGCCAGAGCAGCATCGGAGCAAACTCAGTTCCATCGAATAGCGGGATTGTGTTTTTCATCAACGATGATGCAATTCATGGAGATCAATCGATCTATCTGCTTTCGCGACTCCTCGGCTGAAGAATCGGTATTCATGGCGACATACTGCGTAAAATTCTCAATGATATCCTCACGCGATCCATTCACCCCCGGCACGTAGCTTTCAACCAGCTCATTGAAAATAAAGTTATGCGTAAAGAGAAAGGTTTTGATGCCGGTGATGATTTCGTCATCGCTCTCGCCGAGCTCCTCGCCGCGCTCCTTCTTCACTTTGAGCTCGTCAATATACTCATTGATCATTTCATTGAACTCGTTCACCATGCGCTCGATCTCCGCACCGGGAATACCCCCCGTCTCGGCAATCGACTGATTCGCGTCATAGCGGTCCCAATCATCGGTGGTGATAGTCATGCCGTATTCCTCGCTCTTATCGCGCACCTCGGTGCCGGGAAAGGGTGCGAGAATGTGAAATCCGTAATTCTTGGTGAGGTTTTTGGCGAAATCGATGGTCTGCTGCGCGGTTTCGCGGGTCTCGCCGGGAAGCCCCAGAATGAATGAGGCAAAGGGCTCTATGCCCACCTCATGGCACAGATCTATCGCCCGGCGAGTCTGCTCAACGGTTATCTTCTTTTTAATCCGGTCCAGGATCTCCTGATTGCCGCTCTCGGTGCCGAAGCAGAGCCAGGTGCATCCCGACTCCTTGAGCTTTTCCAGCAGATCCCTGCTGACCGTATCGACGCGGGCGAAACCGGTCCAGGGGAAAGCAAAGCCTTTATCGATTATCCCATCGCACACCGCAAAGCACCGCTTCTTATTGGAAGTGAAGAGATCATCGACGATATTGATCTGCTTGAAGCCGAGCTTCGTGAGCATCCCGAATTCCTCGACCACCCTGTCGGTGTCGAAGTACCGCAGCTTTTTCCCCACCATCTTGCTTCCCACACAGAAGATGCACCCGAAGGGACACCCGCGGGAGGTGATCATGTTGATGGACATCCCCATTGCCCGATACTTGCTCAGGGGGATCAGGTGCCGCGCGGGAAAGGGAAGAATGTTAATATTCGGTATAAGGGGACGGTTTGGATTATGCACCACGCTCCCGTTCTGCCGGTAAGAGAGGCCGAGCACCTCCTGCATCGAATCCCCCGCTTCGAGACGCTCAAGCATCTCGGTAAAGGTTATCTCTCCTTCTCCCCGGACAATATAGTCAACATGTTGTTTTTGCGAGAGGACATTCTCCGCATCGAAAGTCACGTGCGGCCCCCCCATGACCGTAACAATGTCAGGTTTCTCTTCCTTATAACACTTCAGTATCTCAAGGGCATTATTGATATTCATCGTAACGCCGGTTGAACCGACCACATCGGGTTTATACTCATCGATAAGCCTTCGAACCCGCTCGCACGAGAAGCGTGTAATGATATAATCTTCAATCCTGACGTCGATACCCCGCTCCAGGAGGTATGCGGCAAGTGATGTCAAACCGAAGGGCGGCGTCGGCGACTCTTCAAAGGGATAGGGGGGATTGATTAAAAGCACTTTCATTTCGTTTACCTGAGTCCAATTTTATTTTCACCGGAACATACTCGTATTAAATGCTTCAATACATGCACATTGTTCAAAGCTTTTATTGGTATTCCACAAATTCTCTCGTGGCAAATTCCCCGAAGTGACCGGAGGGAAACCACTCGTATAATCTTTGCTAATAAATAAAATGCAAAATAAATACAGATTGCTTCGGCAGCTCCTGGGACTCCGTGCCCCCGCTGCATTCGGACATCCATGTCCAGCACTCTTCGGGCTCGCAATGACGGATTATCAAACAACTACTTATCATCTAAACAACTAACTGATCGCTGATACCTGATCACCATTCACTAATCACTTTTCACCCGTCACTCGTTACCCGTCACCCATCAGCTTCCGCCACCGTATCTGCGGAACGCTTTTCGGATCTATGCTGATACAGTTCAGCTCGATCAATCGGTTCACCTCTCTCCTGATCTCGTCCTGTGTGAACTTTGTGTTCTCATCGACGTATACGATAAAATTTCTTACTATCTCTTCACCGGTGCACCCATTCGGTGATACGGGATACCGTTCGATCAACTCCTCCATCATCAACCGCTCGACGAACGCAAAGGTATTGAGGTTGTTGATGAGCTCTTCGCCCTGGGGAGAGATTGGCTCTCCCCGCTTCTTCTGCTCACCGAGCTCATCCAGATACCGCTTGATTGAGAGATTGAAGTGATCCGCAATCACATTGATCTCCGCGGCAGAGATATAGTCGGTTTCACAGACAGAGCGATTGGCATCGTACTGATCCCAATCATCGGTGAGAATCCGTATTCCGTACTCATCGCACTTCTCCCGTACTTCGGTCCCGGGAAAGGGAGCGAGCACGTGAAAGCCGTAATGGGGGCTGAGCTCCTTGGCAAACCGCAGCGTCTCCTCGACGGTTTCGGGCGTCTCGCCGGGGAGACCGAGTATATAGGAGGTCATTCCCGGAAGGCCAACCTCATTGCACAGCGCCATCGCCTTTTGGCATTTCTCAAGGGTAATCCGCTTCTTGACCCGGTCGAGAATCTCCTGATTGCCGCTCTCAATGCCGAAGCAGAGCATAATACAGCCAGACCGTTTCATACTCTCGAGGAGCTCTCGCGTTACATTATCGACCCGCGCGAAGGCCGTCCAGGGATAAGCCACCCCCCGGCGGGTAATCTCATCGCAGATAGCGGTGCAGCGCCTTCGATGCGTGGTAAAGCAATCATCAACAATATTTATCTGTCGAAAGCCGAGTTTGGCGAGCATTGCAAACTCGTCGACCACGCGCGGCACATCGAAATGGCGTACTCTTCTCCCTACCATCTTGCTTCCCACACAGAAAATGCACTTATTCGGGCACCCCCGCGAGGTTGTCATGTTGATGGGAAAGCCCAGGGCTTTGTACTTGCTCAACTGAAGCAGGTGACGTGCAGGATACGGGAGCACGTTAATATCCGGAATAAGCGGGCGCGGTGGATTGTGAACGACCTTCCCGTCACGGCAAAAGGAAAGTCCCTCAATATCATCGAAGGTGGTGCTCGCATCCATCCGTTCTACCATCTCATAGAAAGTGAGCTCGCCCTCCCTCCTGACGACATAGTCAACAGATGGATTATCCTTCAGAATATTATCAGCGTCAAAGGTGACATGAGGGCCTCCCATGACCGTTACCGCCTCGGGATACAGCTCCTTGCAATCCCGAATAATCCGCAATCCCCGGTTGATGTTCATCGTGACCGCAGTGGCGCCGATGATATCGGGCCGGTAGTCATTCAGAACCCGCTGCACCTGCTCCCGCGAGTAGTGCGTGACAACATAATCCTCGAGACGTACCTCAACTCCCCGCTCGAGCAGGTAGGCTGCAAGCGATGCCAAACCGAAAGGCGGCGTTGGAGATTCCTCAAAAGGATACGGGGGATTGATTAAGAGTACTCTCATGATGCGATCCTGTCCTGGTATGAAGGGTGATCCCGCATATCGCCAACCACAGAGAGAATGATGCTCGATCCCGGACAGCAAAACACGATATTACCTGATATCAAAAACACCTACGATATCTTCCTTATTCCCTGACGATAGACAACATACCAACTCTTATCCTTATGGTGATACGAGAAGGTTGAAAAGAATCATTATTAATGCCCATAAAAAAACAGCGATATAAAAATATCAACAATCTTTTTCCCTTTTACAGCACTCCGGTTTCTTTATTTGTTGCCGGGCTGTAAAAATTTATTTACAGGATTTCTATATACGCCTTATTCTGTGATCCTGTCTGATGTATGTGTAGATTTGACAAAAAATACCCTTATGAGTGCTGCGATTTTACAGGGGGCATCATAACGGCAACGCGGGTGATCAATGGAAGACTCAGGTACAATACGAACGCTCGATAAGTATGTGGGCTCATCCCTCTGTCTGTTGTTCTCGGTCCTGCACAAGTTCCGACCACGGAAGAAGCCGGAAGCCATCAAGAATGTCCTTATCATCGAGCTCTTCGAAATGGGAGCGGCGATTATGGCCTACCCCTCGCTCACCTACATACGTGAGCAGCTCGATAATCCGAACATCTATGTTCTCACCCTGGACAGAGTAAAGTCATCATGGGAAATTCTCAAAACCGTTCCCGATGACCACTACTTCACCATTGAGAGCAGAAACATTGTGACCTTTGGCCTCTCGATGCTGAAACAGATATGGCGACTCAGAAGGAGAAAAATTGACCTCATAATCGACTTCGAGCTCTTCATGAGAATTCCCACCATCATATCGTATCTGATCAGATCGAAGCTGCGGGCGGGATTCAACAGGTATAAGATGGAAGGGCTCTACCGGGGGAGCTTCTACGATATCACCTGCGCGTTCAATCAGAACAGCCATATCTCGAAGAACTTCCTGGCGCTCACCAAGACAGCGATACAGCAGGAGAAGCATCTGCCCAATTACAAGGGAGCGATCCCCTCCGCCGAGATAAAAATCCCCAAATACCGTTCCGACCGCGCACTGCGGGCAACCGTCATTGAAAAGCTGAAGGGGTACTATCCCTATGAGAATAACGATCTCTACGTTATCTCACCCGATGTCGGGTCGGTGCTGCCGGTCAGGAATTATCCGAAGGATTTTCTCGTTACGGTCATAACCGAACTCCTCAACCTGAACAAGAAGGCGCTGGCGGTGCTCATCGGGCTCGATGAGAATCTCCCGATATGCAACTACATACAGGAGAAGACACACAATACGCGGTGCATCAATTTCTGCGGCAAGACCGACTCCGTCTTCGAGTTGATGGAGCTCCTCTTCCTGTCGAAACTCACCATCAGCAATGACAACGGCCATGCGCACTTCGCCTCTCTGACTGACACACGGCTCATCGCTCTTTTCAGCACCGATTCACCCTATATGTATGGCCCCCTCGGCAACTGCGTTATTCTGTACAGCCACTTTCACTGCAGTCCCTGCATCAGCGCCTTCAACCATAAAAGCTCTGTGTGCAAGAATAATCTCTGCCTTCAGGCCATTGAGCCGGAGACCGTGGTGAAATTTTCCCGGGATATACTCAAGGGGAAACTGACCTATCGAACCATAAACAACGAGATACCCTATATCTGATTCGTAGCGTCGGGGAACCCACGGCGGATGCCCAAAAAATGTCTTGACTGAAAATTGCCTTGACCGAGAATAGTCAATTCCGTATGTTGAGCAGAGGTATTCCACATCTCTGCCCATAAGAAGATTACATCATATTAATTTCCGCCAAGGAGCAATCGATGGTAAAAGAAAAGATCTTCTGTGCGAACTGCCAGAATTGCATTGTCATCAGACAGTACGAATCCGAGCCCGACAGATACGTCCTCAGGGTAAAATGCCTCAAGAAGAAATGGGTTAAGCGATCCGGCGAGGAGAAACTGTATAAATATTTTACCGTGGCACGGAGAATTATGGAAGACTGCGACTCTTACACGGAGGCCGGCGAGCTCTTCCCGTACATAAAAAACCTGAGAAAAGAACTGCCCATAAAAGACGAAATCTACTCCACGAAGGCATAGTGAATGATGCTGAGCACGTTCAAGGGAGGAATACATCCCCCTGAGAGAAAGGAGATAACAGAAGAAATACCCTTTTCCAACCTCCCCGTTCCTCATCACTGCTACATCCCCCTGCAGCAGCATATCGGGGCCCCCGCCAAACCCGTTGTACAGGTCGGCGAGCAGGTGAGCGAGGGGCAGCTTATTGGCGAAGCGGATGGATTTATCAGTGCCAATGTCCATGCATCAATTCCGGGAAAAGTCACGGCGATCACCGATCACCCGACCGTTAACTCAAAACAGGGTCGCTGCGTCGTCATAGAGGCGGAGGGTTCCTTCTCAGACTTTCAGAACCGCGTCGTGCACGACGGGTGGAAAGAGCTCGATCAACACGAAATTATCAACCGCATCGCCGATGCTGGCATCGTCGGTCTTGGGGGAGCTGCGTTTCCCACCGCGGTAAAGCTCGCTCCCCCCGCCGGCGTGAAAATAGATACCCTGATTATAAACGGTTCCGAGTGCGAACCCTACCTCACCGTTGATGATATGATGATGCAAACCTTCCCCGAAGAGATACTCGAAGGGATACAGATAACCGTAAAGGCTCTCGGCGTCGATACCGCTTTCATCGGCATTGAGAGCAACAAGCCGAAGGCAATCGAATCGATCAGAGAGGGACTTTCCCGAATATCGACACGAGAAAAAATCGCCATTAAAGAGGTCAGAACAAAGTATCCTCAGGGCGCTGAAAAACAGCTCATCTACAGCATTCTCAAACGAGAAGTCCCCTCGGGCGGCCTGCCCATGGACGCGGGCGCTGTTGTCCAGAATGTGGGAACCGTGTATGCGATACAGCAGGCGCTCGTTTACAACAAGCCGCTCTTCGAACGATACATAACCATTTCAGGTACAATTGTCAACCAGCCGGGCAACTATAAAGTGAGAATCGGCACACGAATAGAAGACATCATCAATGAATGCGGCGGATTAAAGGAGAACCCGGTTAAAATCATCATGGGTGGCCCCATGTGCGGAATCGCCCTCGACAGCATGGATATCCCGGTGGTCAAGGGAACCTCCGGCCTCCTCTTCCTGGGCGCAGATGAGGTCACGGTCGAGGAGTATGCTCCCTGTATTCGATGCGGCAAATGCGTGGAGGCATGCCCGGTCAATCTGATACCCAGCGAGCTTGGGATTGCAGTCGAAAGGAACCGGTTCGATATTGTCGAGCAGTTGCATCCCTTCGACTGTATCATGTGCGGCGCCTGTTCCTATGTCTGTCCCTCACGGCGCCCGCTCAGTCATTTCATCAAGCTCGCCCAGGCGCGTCTGCGGAAGAAAAAATAGTACAACATAATCAGGTCAATGGCAGAAGAACAGAACAGCGGTACAGAACTTGTCCTTTCGAATCCACCCCATCTGAGAAGCGATCAATCTCTGCGGGTGATAATGTGGTCGGTGGTAATTGCACTGATGCCATCGACGATCTATGCGCTCTCCCTCTACGGTATCGGGATACTCTTCGTAATGAGCGCATCGATCGGTGCGGCAGTTGCAGCGGAAGCGGTCTTTCAGCTCCTCATGAAAAAGCCCCTCACCATTACCGACGGATCAGCGGTCATCACCGGCCTGCTCCTTGCCATGAACGTGCCTCCCGACGCTCCCGTCTGGATGGTGGCAATTGGCGCCGTCTTTGCAATCATTATTCCCAAGCAGCTTTTCGGGGGTATCGGTTTCAACATATTCAATCCGGCGCTCGCCGCACGGGCGTTTCTCCTCGCCTCCTGGCCGGTGGAAATGACGACCAGGTGGCATCAGTTCGGCACAACCAATGTGTTCTCCGATGCGGCCCTTCGCCCCGGATGTCTCCCGCAGCATGCATTCGATACGATAACACAGGCGACCCCCCTTGCAGCTCTGAAGGAAGCACCGGCACTCCTCAGCGAGATGAACGCGCCCCTCAACTGCTTCTATGATTTCATGTTTTCTTCAACAACCCTGAAGTCACTCTTCATCGGCAACATCGGCGGCTGTATTGGAGAAACGTCGGCGCTGCTCCTGCTCATCGGCGGGCTCTTTCTTCTCATCAGGCGTATTATCACCTGGCACATTCCCGTTTCCTATATCGGGACGGTTGCGGGCTTTATGCTCGCCTATTATCTCATCACCGGCTTTCCCCATCCCTTCAAGGTAACGCTCTTTCATCTTATTTCCGGAGGATTGTTCCTGGGCGCCTTTTTCATGGCGACCGACATGGTCACCTCGCCGATTACCACCCGGGGAATGATCATCTTCGGAATCGGCTGCGGCATTATCACCTCGGTAATACGAATATGGGGCGGGTATCCCGAGGGGGTGTCGTATTCAATCCTCCTGATGAATGCAACCGTTCCACTGATAGACCGGTATGTCAGACCACGACTCTTTGGAACGTCCGGATAAGCCCGTGCAGCGGAGAGTGACCAGCAACAGGAGAGCATGATAATGAGCAATATTGTCAAATCAACACTCATCATGGCACTGATAACCTTTGTCGCATCAATGGCGCTCTCACACATCAACAAGATTACTCTCCCCGATATACAGCGGCAGGAGCGTGAGAAGCAGGAGAGCGCCCTGAAAACGGTGCTTCCAGGCTACACCATCACCGAAAAGAAAACCGCCGACACGCCTGACGGCCCCTTTACCTACTGGATAGGGGAAAAGCAGCGCGAGGAGACAGTGGCGCGCGGGTACGCCTTCATCACGGAAAAATCCGGTTACAGCGGACCGGTCAGATCAATGGTGGGCATTGACGAGCAGGGAACCGTTCTGGGCATCGTTATCCTCCAGCAAACCGAAACACCCGGTCTCGGTGCACGATGTATCGAGCGCGCCAGCATGGAGACATTTCTCGATTATATCCTCGGCAGAACAACCAGGGTCGCACCGCAGCCGCCCTGGTTTCAGTCGCAATTCACGGGGCTCGATGCAACGAAGAAGATCACAATACTCAAGCGGGGCGACTGGACACCGGGCCTTCGGGATGAGCTCATTGAGAAGAATGCCATATCGGCGATTACCGGTGCGACCATCACCTCGCGAACCGTCCGGGACAGCATCGCCACGGGAATGGAAAAACTCACCGCGCTGGTAACGCTCATCAAGACCGAAGAGGAGGAGGGAGAGTAGATGGACTATCTTAAAGAAGTCATCAAGGGACTGTGGGAGCGGAATCCCATCCTGGTGCTCGGCATCGGGCTCTGTCCAACTCTCGCCGTCACCACCTCGGTATCCAATGCGCTCTGGATGGCCCTCGCGACCACCTTCGTTCTGATCTGCTCGAATGTGCTCGTCTCCGTAATACGTAACATCGTCCCCTCACATATACGCATACCCATCTTTATCACCATTATCGCTTCATTTGTTATTATCGTGGAGCTCACGCTCAAGGCTTTTCAGCCCGATGTGTATCAGGCGCTGGGAATATTCATCCCCCTCATCGTGGTGAACTGCATTATCCTGGGGCGCGCCGAGGAATTCGCCTCGCGGAATTCTATCTTCAGATCAATTCTCGACGGACTCGGCATGGGATTGGGATTCGGCGGCACCCTTTTCATCCTGGCCTTTTTCAGGGAGACGCTGGGGGCAAATAAGCTCTTCGGGTACACCCTCATTCCGGGAATGAAGCCGGCGACCATCATGATAATTGCTCCCGGCGCCTTTTTCACGCTGGGGCTGATGCTCTGGGCAATGAACGCTCTCAAATCACGGAAGCGAGGATAACCATGGAAATAAAGGTACTCTTCGTCATACTGATCAGCACCATTCTGATCAACAACTATGTCCTCTCGCAGATGCTGGGCCTCTGTCCCTTTCTCGGCGTCTCGAAAAAGATGGATTCCGCGCTGGGTATGGGGCTCGCGGTCATCTTTGTCATGACGATGGCTTCATTCTTTACCTTTCTCATCTACAAATATCTGCTCATCCCCTGGCATGTTACCTATCTCCGAACCATTGCCTTCATTCTGGTTATCGCTTCACTGGTACAACTCGTTGAGATGACTATCGAGAAGATTTCCCCGACCCTCTATCAGGCACTCGGCATCTTTCTCCCGCTCATAACCACCAACTGTGCCGTTCTCGGTGTCGCCGTTCTCAACATCGAAACGGGATTCGCCACCAAAGATCTCGGAATGGTTATGACCGTCGTTCAGGGTTTCGGGGCGGGGATAGGGTTTACGATTGCGCTGCTGCTCATGGCAGGAATTCGCGAGCGGCTGGAGCTTGCCGACATCCCCGGGAACCTCAAGGGGATGCCCATCTCCTTTATCACAGCGGGGCTTCTCGCAATCGCTTTTCTCGGATTTTCTGGTATGAAGATTTAAGAGTGGATTCCGCAATCAGAGGTAGTACTTGACCTCGACAACACCGTCTCTGAATCGGGTCTGCGGCTCGACCTCGGCCTTGTTGAAGACGCTGAGCATGGCCTTATTCTCGGGAAGGACGCTGGCATATATCTCGTGCAATCCGCGCTCTCGCGCGATCTTCAACAGATAGTTCAGAAGAAAGGTGGCGATCCCCTTCCCCTGAAACTCCTCGTCCACGATGAAGGCCATCTCGTAGCTGTCCTCCTCTTTGTAATAGGCATACCGGGCCTCGGCGATGATCTTCTCGGTTCTGTTCTTCACAATCACCCCGACGATAGAGAGGGTCTTCTGATAATCGATATTAACGTATTTCTGCATCTCCTTATGGGGCATGACCCGTATCCTGACGAAATAGCGGAGGTACTTCGATTCATCCGAAAAGTGATAGAAGAGCCGCCGCATCATATCCTCGTCGGACGGCTTAATCGGCCTGAACTGCACCTCCAGCCCGTCCTTGAAGGTTTTTACGGTTTCAAGCTCCACCGGGTAATTCACCGCATCCAGCATGGTATATATCTGATCCCTATAGGCATACCCGCTCTCCTTCGCCAGTTCGAGGAGCTTCTCGCGGTGATCAGGGTGCGCGATGTCTATCATTGCCAGCACCCGCTCGCGAATCGACTTCCCGAAGAGATTCGCAACCCCGTACTCCGTCACCACATAGCGGGTCACCCCGAGCGTTGCCCGCACGTGCTCCCGCTCCTGATCATGCGAGATGACGATATTGCTCGAACCATCCTGATCCACCGACGGGAGGGCGACAATGGCCTTCCCCCTCTTCGAGAAAGCGGCACCGATGGCAAAATTCAATTTGCTCTCATATCCCGAGAGGAGATTGTCGCCCGAGTAGAAGATGACCGACTCACCGGAGATATCGATCTTCTTGACGTTCATGATGCTGATCAGATTCGATATTCTCCTAATGTTATAGGGATTCGCCAGGCGATCGAAAGGATAGAATTCAAATATCGGATTATCATCAACGTAATCGTACAGCTCCCGCGTCCCGTAACAGTAGCTCGTGGTAATCTGTCCCCCCTTATACCGGCTCTTTCGATAGGAGATTGCCCCCGCTTCGACAAGGTCCATCACCCAGTCGGAAATAACATTGGTGTAGATGCCGAGATCCCGTTTCGTTCTGAGATGGTGGGCGATGGCGTCGAATATTCTCCCGACATGAAGCACCACCGTTGAATCATCCTCGATGAGGTTTGCCACATGCCATCCGATTCGATTGTATACCTCATCAAAGGGTTTCCGCTCCCGCTCAATGAGCGGTATGGAGCTCTCAATAACGTGATCGACCTGATCAAGATGCAATAAGGTCTCACCGTGGGTGACCGGCATGTTGGGATTCACCTCGGCAATGACAGTGGATGCATTATTGACGACAATATTCGCCACATCGACCGCGATACCGAGGCTGAGAAAACCACGCTTGTCGGGAGGAGCGGTAAGCACGATAGCCGTATCGATACCGACGGCACCCGACGAGAGAATATAGGGGATCTCAATCATGTTCGCCGGGATGAAATCGACCTCTCCATCGCTTATCTGCTCGCTGATGCTCTCGCCGGTGTTGAAAGTCTTCAACCGGAACTTCATCCCGCGGCCGTCGCCTCCGGAGAGGTAGTCGCCGAGCGTAATGAGCTGCACGAACTCGAGATCGAGGAGATTCCTCCCCTCGGAAGCGCTCATTACGCTCACCGAGTGCGCCGGCATGGCAGGACCGCTGCTGAGAAAAATCCTATCTCCCGGCCTGATCAGATCAAGCAGCTCATCATCAGAAATCAGCTTTGCCTTATATGCTTCCTTTACTACCATATGGGCTCTCAAAACAGGAAACGGCGTTCCTGGCAGTTCAAATATAAATTAACCATTTAAAGATGTCAATGCCATTTATTCGTTATTTACCGTAACCGCCGGCAGGAGATCGCATCTTGTCGGCAATGACAGCGCACCGCAAACAAACAAAGCTGTTGACAGCCGAACAGCCTTTCCGTATCTTTCCCCTAAGAATCCTTACCATCATTTCACCGGAGATGCTATCATGGGAAAGAAGGACTTCGTGCACCTCTCACTCGACGAGGAAATAAGAACGATATCGGGCCACTTCACCTTCAAGGAAGAGAACAGGCTCACCTATGACGGCAGGGAGATACTCTACCTGACCGGGTACGGGGTCACCGACTCATCCTGCTGCGGCGTTATGGGGTGCACCTTCTCCTACGTGCCCGGATTTATCGTGCAATGGCATTACCGGCAGGACGAGAACAGCAGCCCTGTTTCCCTGATTGAGCCGATAGAAGATGAAGCGGTACAGAAAGAAGTCGCGCAGATAATTCAGGAGCGGGAGAAGAGCCAGCAGGTGAATTTTTATTGACGGGGGCCGAGGAGTTTTTGTTTTTCTAGTATTGACTAAAACGAATATACCTTATATGTTAATATAATGATAAGTAAAGATGACATAAAAAAGAAATTAAAGGAAAATTCCACGATATTAAAAGAATTCCATGTAAGCCGCATTGGCATTTTTGGTTCTTTTATTAATGGAAACGCCACAGAAGAGAGCGATGTGGACTTGCTTGTTGACTTTTCAGATACCATTTCACTTTTTCAGTTCGTACACCTCTCCGATTCAATAACGAGCTTCCTTAACCAAAAAGTCGATATCGTTACAGTAGACGGAATAAAGCCTCTGATTAAAAATCAAATAATGACCGAGGTGGAATGGGTTGAGGGACTATAGGCTCCATATCTCAGACATTGAAGAAGCTATTATTAAGATAAAAAAGTACACAAAGAATATCGATTTCACACTTTTTAAAGACGATACCAAGACCTACGAAGCTGTCCTCCACAACCTGTTTATTATCGGTGAAGCTTCCAATAAAATACCGTAAGAACTGCAAAACAAGCATCCTGATATAGACTGGCGCGGCATAATTGGTATGAGAAATATAATAGCCCACGGATATTTTAATATTAAACAGGATATTGTCTGGAAAACAATTCAAGAGGATTTGCCGGCATTACTAGAAAAGCTTAAAAAGCTTATTTAACATCAGCTCATATTCCCCTACCCCATCACCACCTCGTATACCAGGATCTCCCTCCCGATACCCTTCACCCGAATCTTCTCATCACGCTGCCTGCACTGAATCTCATCCCTGACGAGCGCCCAGGTGGGATGGCTTATCAGTATGCAGCCGGGCTCGCAGATCTCCTCAAGGCGCGACGCCAGGTTCACCTGCCCCCCGATGGCGGTATATGAAAGCCTGTCCTCGGCGCCGAAGTTGCCCACAGTGGCCACACCGGTGTTGATGCCGATGCGTATTTTCAGGGGATTTTCTATCCCCTCGGAAAACCACTTCACCTGCAGCTCGGCCATCCTCTGCTGCATCTCAACGGCCATTTCGACGCATCGGAGAGCGTGGTCTTTATCGTCTGTCTCATCGGGGGCGCCGAAGAACACCATAATGGCATCGCCGACGAACTTGTCGACCGTCCCTCCCCACTTGTGGGCTATGGCTGTCATTTCCGTGAGATACTCGTTCAGGAGGGCGGAGAGCTCCTCGGCCTCCATTGACTCAGTAGTACTGGTGAAGCCCTTGATGTCGGAAAAGAATATGCTGAGCTTCTTCCGCTCGGTCTCGACTGTCGCCTGCCGTTCTCCCTTTATGATTGAATTGACAAGCTGCGCGGGAAGGTATCGTTTCAGGGCATCACCGATGGAAGAGAGCTTACGGTTAATTTCCACAAGTTCGGTAGTGCGGTCCTCAACTTTTTGTTCCAAGGTTTCTGTTGCAGCTCTCTGTATTTCAAGTGCCTTTTGTTGTGCTGTCAACTTTTCTTTAAATGATAGATTATAAGAATATGCGAGAAAAAGGGTATGGATGAGAACGAAAAGAAAAATTCCTATATCCAGGTACCCTACAATAATATCTTTTTCGATTATCATGCCATATAATTTCCCTAAAAAAAGAAGAGCAGATATTACTATTGGAAACCAAGATATTAAATACCACTTTGCTTGTATATTCCCCTTTTTCGCACTAATAATACTTAACAGTAAAGCGAGCAATAATCCCAAAGCTGTGATAATTTGAAATGCCGCTTCAGCAATTCTGAAATCAATAAAAATGATACCATCGTCTTTTCTTCTTCAGTAGTTCCAGGCAACG
>CAZZCF010000104.1:0-15694 GCA_964652955.1 uncultured Leptospirales bacterium | reverse complement strand
CCTGAATCGGATTTTCGGGTTTTCATTGAGGTAAGCAGCGAGTAAGTCGAGGTACCGGTACGATTCCTGACGAATCGTTGCCGAATCGAAGTCGAAGTGAATTGAGTGGAGATCGAAGCTCGCTTCCTTTTCGAGAGGCGTCATCGCCAGTATCATCACCTCATCCCCGATCTTCTCGGGATTAATGGTCTTCATCAGCGGAAGAAATCCCTTCTCTTTTATGGAGATATCCAGCTCGTTCAGATAGGGATCGATGATGATGCTGAATGCTCCTTCGGGGCCGCTCCTCTTCTCAACGCTGATCTCTGAGGATATGTCCGAGACCGGATCATATTTTTCATAGGAGAGCACAGCCGTCGCGGTGAGGGGCTTTCCGGTCTTTTCGTTGCGGACGGCGAATCTGAGTGTCCGCTCCAGTTTCAGCGCGTAAATATCATATCTCCCCGTGCTGTTTGAGCGATTGGAGCAGAGATAGATAGAATGGCGTCCCTTTGAGTAGAAGAATTCGTTATCTTTCGAGTTGATCGCCGGTCCCATATTCTTCGGCGTTCCGAAAACACCGTTGGTAAAAGCGATGAAGTAGATATCCCAGCCGCCAATGCTGTCAGACCGCTTCGATGAGAAATGGAAGCCGGTACAGGCGCTATTGGGCACGAGGGCCATATCCTGATAGGCGGTGTTGAAAGGCGCCGGGAGCATCTGAACATCGGTGAATTGCCCGTTTACCAGTGTCGCCCTCATGATGCGCGGCTTGGTGTCGTCATCGTACGGCCATGAGGTGAAGTAGAGCGTGTTGGTGTTGAGGCAGATGCTCGGCGCTCGTTCATGATCAATGGTGTTGACCTCGCCGGGGATGCGCTCGGGTGTTGTCCAGTGCCCGTCAATCTTTCGTGACCAGTACAGGTCGTATGAATTCTCAATGTTCCCGAGTACATTCATGGGCATTTTCAGACTGCTTTCCCGATCCGATGAGAAGAGAAGCAGGGAGCCGTCTGGAGTGATAAATGGTGTTTCATCGTGAGCGGTGGAGTTCAGCTCGCGCAGATTGACGGGTTCTGTCCATCTGCCATCAACAAAGGTGCTCGCATACAGGTCCTGCGAGGGTCCTCCCCGTCGGGAATTGAAATACATGGTTTTCCCGTCAGCGGTGAGCGCGGGAGCAAAATCACTCGACCTCGTGTTGAGGAAGGGCTCAAGCGGCTTGAGCCCTTTCGGCCCGCCGAGGAGCAGTATCGGTATTATGCATGTAAGTGTGATTCTCGTAATGGTGAGCATGGTGATAGCGCCGTTTGTTTCATTTCTCCTTATTGATGATTTCTGCAATTCGATAATAGAACTCGTCCGGATTGTCACTCATGGGGAAATGGCCGCTCTTCGGTATACACACAGTTGGTATCCCCTGCAGATGTGTGATGGCCTCAGCACCGGCATTCTCCTCCCCGTAGATATAGACCTTTTTGAATTGCAGGAGCAGAAATCTCCTCAGAAGCTCGCCGCTGTCGGAGAGCTTCACCAGCGATTGTGCGCTTCGATAGAAACCCGTGATGTCGGAGTGCTCGCTCAATGCCGCCCAGACCTGTGATCCGCGACTGTCGTGTTTCCATGCATTGTGTCTGAGCTTTTCGAAAAAGCCATCTCTGAACTCTTCAAGCGATACTGATACTGTTTTTCTGCTGACGCTGCAATCTGAGCCGATCAGATTCCCCTCGACATTGATGAAGGTGTCGAGGGTGTCCAGCATGTCGGCGAGGAGTATACCGATTGCACCGCCCATGCTGTGCGCAACGAGATGCAGTCGCCGATGAGGAAAGTGAATGAGGAGCTCCCGGCAGAGCGCTGCATGGTCTTCCATCGAATATGAAAAATCGGCAGGTTTTGAGGATGATCCGTATCCGATGAGATCAAAGGTGAGAAGAGAGATGCCGTTCAATTCCGAACAGCTCCAGACATCCTCGAAGTTCTCCTTCGTGCACCCGAGACCGTGAATGAACAGTATGAGATCGTCGCTGCTTCTGCGAGAGCTCGTCGCGAACTCGAATTCTCTCCCCTGATATCGGACGGTGATCTTTTCGGTGAGCATGGTATCGCCGATTCTCCTCTATTCCTTTCCGATAAGCTTAAACTCGGTTCTGCGGTTTTGCTCATCATACCCGGGCCCCTCTTTCCGGACCAGGGGCCTGCTCTCGCCTGCCCCTTCGACCTCGAACCGGTTCGGATCGAGCCCCTTTTTGACGAGATACTTTTTCACGGCGCGGGCTCGCTTCAGGCTGAGCTTCCGGTTGTATTCCTCTGGACCGTGCAGGTCTGTATGGCCGATTATCCTGAATCGGAAGCGCTTGTATTTCTTGAGATATCGTGCGAGCTGATCGAGATAGCGGTAGGATTCCGGACGTATATTTGATGAGTTATAATCGAAATGTATGGCATGAATTTCGAAGCTCGCATCCTTCTCTATCGGCGTGAGTTCGAGCATCTCTGTACTTCCGGCCCGTTCCGGATTAATGCTTTTGAAGAGCGGGAGAAACCCCTCCTTGTTTATCTCGATATCAAACTCCTTGAGCAGCGGATGGACATCGACGCTGAACTTCCCCGAACGGTCACTCTTCTTTTCAACGGCTGCCTTCCCCGGACGGTCGTACGGGGGAACGGTCTTCTTGTGAGAGAGCAGCGCTGTTGCCGTGAGGGGTTCTCCGGTTTTCTTGTTTCGTACCTGAAAGAGAATTCTCCTGTCCTCTTGCAGGGTGACAATATCGTAATCACCGGGACCCCCCGGCCGGTTTGAGCAGAGGTATATCGATTTCCCGAATGCAGTATAAAAGAACTCGTTCTGAGGAGAATTGATTTCGGGACCCATATTTGTCGGCGTGCCGAAAACACCGTTGCCGAGCGAGACGTAATAGATGTCCCACCCGCCGTAGCCGCCCGATCGACGGGAGGAGAAATAAAACCCCGAGCAGTCCCGGTTCGGAACGAAGGCCATGTCCTGATTATAGGTATTCACCGGCGGAGGGAGTTCCTGCACGTTGATAAAATCTCCCTTGACCAGATCTGCCTTCATGATTCGGGAGTTCTTGACATTGCCGAATGGCCAGGAGGTGTAGTAGAGGGTCTCGGTACGCAGGCAGAGACTCGGTGCCCGTTCATGGTTAACGGTATTGACCGCTCCCGGCAACCGTTCAGGAGCCGACCAGTGACCGTTGATGTTCTCGCTGAAGTAGATATCGTATGAGATCAGTATTCTTCCCTGTTCGTCTTTTGGCATGGCGATGCTCCCGTCCCGATCCGAGGCGAAGAAGATGAATTTGCCGTCAGCCGTGATGAAGGGGGTTTCGTCGTGATGCGGTGAATTGAGCACGCGGAGATTGATCGGGTTCCCCCATGTGCCATCCCTGAAGAAGCTGATGTATATATCCTGATCGCGTCCCCCGCGACGGGAATTGAAGACCATGATACTGCCATCCCCGGTGAAGGAGGGAGCGAAGTCACTCTGCGCGCTGTTAAGGGGGGAGCCAAACGGAACAATGCGTTTCTTGGGGGAATCCGCCATAATGAGAAGTGGAATCGCCGCTATGAGAAGCAGGGTGATATATTGTGAGTAGCTTTTCATCACATGTCCTCCTGGGGATAGTAGCAAGAATAATTCATGCGGAGGGAAAATCAAGTTATTATCAAAAAAATTGGGTTGATAGCAGGTTTCACGCGCCGCTTTCCGGTATTTTCGTATTTAATTTTAGAGTTTTTTTGACTATTCTTAAAAATGATTAGACAGGATGATGGATTCTATCGATTTTGTTAATCATGGAGTATGCCTGCACCCCTTGTCTGGGGTTTGCTCATCGGTGATGAGACAAAGTTATTGACAAAAAGGGAGTGCATTTCTAACGTGTAATAATATAATAATGTATTATAGTATTACATATGAGCCAATTAAACGGCTTTGACGGATCGGGAAATTGCTTTTTATATGATGAAGAAGCGCGAACCTCACCTCACCGGAGGCAGCGGAGAGCATTATTCGCTACAGAGAAAGGGAAATGCACCATACGACAGGGAAGTGCTCGTTTGAGGGTGAGAAGTGAGGGTATTTGACGGTAAGCCCTTTTCAGGCAGGTTCAGGGGGACAGGAAACACAATACATAGTGCTCGACGCTGTGTGGGCAGAGAGTGATTTTCGAGAGTAAATCATCAATTTAAATGTGCTGAGGGGGAGGAGTTATGGCGAATCAAATTGTTGACGAACGGGATCAGGATTTTATTCTCTATGAAATGTTAGATATTGAAAAACTGTGTGAAACCGACTGCTTTCAGGATTTCTCGCGTGAGGTTTTTGAGATGACGCTGGAAGTTGCGCGAAAGCTTGCTGTTGAGGAGATCTATCCCACATTGAAGGAAGCGGACGAAGAGGGATGCCGCTTTGAAAATGGTAATGTGTACGTCCCCAAGTGCTTTCACCGTCTTCAGGGGCTTTTCAAGGAGGGGGGATGGGCGGTCATCTCGAAATCTCAGGAAGCAGGCGGACTGGGAATGCCCTATATCATTGATGTGGCATGTACAGAAGGATTTGTTCATAATTTCTCATTTCTTTCCTATCCTTTCCTGGCCTCCGGTGCAGGACATCTCGTCGAGGTGTATGGCACCGAGGAACAGAAGGAAAAATACATGAGAAAGATGTACGCCGGCGAATGGGGCGGTTCCATGGCGCTCACTGAACCGGAAGCCGGCTCGGATGTGGGTAACCTCAAGACAAAGGCGGTGAAGCAGCCGGATGGGAGCTATCGCCTCGTCGGCTCCAAGATATTCATAACCTCGGCTGAATCCGATGTCTTTGAGAATATCGTCAATCCCGTTCTTGCCCGAATCGAAGGAGATCCTTCCGGCACCAAGGGGATCTCGTTGTTCCTCGTGCCCAAATACCTGGTGAATGATGATGGCACGCTGGGAGAGCGAAACGATTACACGATAAGCGGTATTGAGCATAAAATGGGGATCAACGGCAGCGCGACCTGTCAGATAAATTTTGGTGACAACGGAAATTGCTATGGCGAGCTGCTCGGCGAGCAGTGCAAGGGGATGCGCATCATGTTTCAGATGATGAACGAGGCGCGAATCGGTGTCGGCGTGCAGGGACTGGGTGCGGCATCGGTCGCCTATCTCCACGCACTGGACTATTCCAGAGAGCGAAAGCAGGGAGCGAACCTGATGAATATGCAAAATCCCGATGCACCCCGGGCTGTAATCATCGAACATCCCGATGTGAGAAGAATGCTTCTCTGGATGAAATCACAGGTCGAGGGGATGCGAGCGCTGGTATATTATTGTGCACTCTGCCTCGACAGGTCAGAGGCTTTCGAAGAAGGCGAGGAGAAGGAGAAATGGCACGGATTCCTTGAGCTGCTGACGCCGATATGCAAGTCCTATTGCAGCGATTTCGGCTTCAGGGTCACCGAGATGGCAATTCAGGTCTACGGCGGCTACGGGTACTGCAAGGATTATCCGGTTGAGCAGTTCATGCGGGATTCAAAAATAGCATCTATCTACGAGGGGACGAACGGAATACAGGCGCTGGATCTCGTCGGCAGGAAGCTGGCACAGAAGGGTGGTCAGAACTTCATGAACTTTCTGGTTGAGATGAAGGAAACCATTGATACGTATAAGGGTGTTGCCGGACATGCGGATCTTGCGGAAGAAGTTCAATCGGCTGCCAATCTGCTTGGTGAAATCGGCGCCTATTTTGCCCAGTGCGGAAAAGAGGGGAAGTTCCTCATCCCGGTTTCCAATGCGTATCCCTTTCTGAATATGATGGGAACCATCTGCCTTGCCTGGCTCCTCTTCTGGCAGAGCGGCATCGCATCGCAGAGACTGGATGCCATATACAAGGAAAAGGGAATCGATCCCGCTGACAGGGAGAAGCTGAATGCATTTCTCGGAGAGAACAGGGATGCGGCTTTCTACAGCGGGAAGGTACACGCTGCGCGATACTTTATCAAGAATATTCTTCCCGAAGCTGAAGCATACGCCAAGGGGATAAGGAGTGAAGACCTCTCGGTTATGGAGATACACGAGGAGGGTTTTTCGCTCTCATAGGAGAGTGGCCCGGTCTCCTCACAGCACGAGACGAGCGTCTTCCCGGAGGATGCGGATGAATGCAGCGGCAGATGACGCGGCCGGGGGAACGCCTGTCATGCATGTTCGCGAGAGAAGAGAAGTTATTGTTGCGGTTCACAACGCAGCATGCAGAAGTTATCATTGCCACGGAACGCTTTCAGCGGGTGAATATGTGGAGGAGGGTTTATCATGCCCTTGAATGAGAAGGTAATCGGCAAGAAGTATCCATCGGAACCTTTTCAGGTAACTGCTCACGAATCGATCTATTATGCCCTCGCTTATAATGAAGATAATGATGCTTACTTCGATAACCGTCGGGATGGCGGTATTATAGCACCGCCGATGTATGCCACGAGATTTGCCGGGACTCCGGTGGGAACGTTGCTGTTCGATGAGGAGACGGGGATGAACGTGGCGATGATGGTCCACTACACACAGGAGTTCGAATGGCTCAAAGCCGTCAGGCCGGGTGATACGATTTCAAACGATGCTGAGATAACCCATATCGAGGCTCGGGAGAATGGCGGTATACTCGGATTTCAGGTCATTTCAAAGAATCAAGATGATGAGGAAGTTGTCCGTTCGAGATTTGAGTTCTTCGATCGGAGTGCTGGCGTACCGGGCGCCGGGCGACCGCCGCGGGAGAAGGCAGAAGTCAGCGATATCCTCTGGACACAGGAGATGCAGGTTCGAAATGGCCAGACCTATATCTATGCTGAACCGTCGGGAGATCACAATCTCATCCATGTTGATAACGATTTTGCCGTGAAGGTGGGTCTCCCCGGCATTATCCTGCAGGGACTCTGCACCATGGCCTTTACCCATAAGGCGGCCGTGGATAACCTCTGCGGACCGGAGCGGGATCCCCTGCGGCTCAAAAAGCTTCGGGTGCAGTTTGCCCGCCCCGTTCTCCCGGGACAGACGCTCACCTTCCAGGGGTATGCAATCGGCGATGAGAAGGACGGTACCTACGGGATACTGGTAACGAATGATCAGGGCAAAGATGTGCTGCGGGGTGCCCGATGTTTCATTGTTTAGCATACCGGAGACAGCCGGGAGCTCTTTCGATTCGGGGAATGCCCCGGTTTCAGTGAAAGCGTATCCGGTGGAGCCGGTATCGGACATATCTTCGAGATGAAAAAAAGGGGGGCATATGTCTGAAATAACATTTGATGGCCGTGTAGCGATAATCACCGGTGCGGGCGCCGGCCTCGGGAGGACCTATGCGCTTGAGCTGGGTCAGCGAGGAGCGAAGGTGGTTGTTAACGATCTCGGGGGCGCTCGAGATGGGACCGGTGCGGGTCATGCCGCAGCGGATCAGGTGGTTGACGAAATCAAGAAGGCCGGTGGCGAGGCGGTTCCCAACTATGATTCGGTTTCCACTATGGAGGGTGGAGAAAATATCGTCAGGACTGCTGTTGAGAGCTTCGGCAGGGTCGACATCGTAATCAACAATGCCGGCATACTCCGGGACAAGTCCATAATGAAAATGACCGAGGAGGAGTGGGATCTGGTCCAGGATGTTCACCTGAAGGGAACCTTCAGTGTGACCAAAGCCGCTCTGCCCATCATGCGGGAGAACAGCTACGGGAGAGTGGTCTTTACCAGCTCGGGCTCCGGTATCTATGGAAATTTCGGACAGGCGAACTACGCAGCAGCCAAGACGGGAATGGTCGGCCTGATGAACGTGCTCAAGCTTGAGGGCGCCAAGTACAATATCATGGTCAATACCATTGCACCGAGCGCGGCCTCGCGGATGACCGAGGATGTATTGCCTCCGGAGCTGCTTGAGAAGCTCAGACCCGAATTCATCACACCGCTGGTGATATATCTCTGTTCCGAGGATTGCAAGGATTCCGGCATGATATTCAACTGCATCATGGGATGGTACAGCAGGGTTGCCTTCATGTCCACCGATGGGGTCATCATCGGCGATGGCAGCCGGGATATTTCCGCTGAGGAGATAAAGGAGCACTGGGGTAAGATTACGGGACTCGAGAACCCGAAGTATCTCAATAATGTGAACGAGAGCTTCGGCTATCTCTCCCCGCTGCTTCCAAAATAAGAATGGAAACGGCAGTTAGTATGCCGGAAAAAATACTTTACGGTTTTATACGTAATTATTAAATGTGATCGGGTTCATTACAGGGCGTTATGCCTTGAGGCTTTAAGCCATGCTGCTGTGAGCAGCAAAGGATCGCCTGCGAAGCAGGGGGCCTTGTATCACAATACCCCGTCGATGCGTGCATCGACAGGTGCGGTCGCACCGGCAGCGTGCTGTGGGGTAATTCATCGATACACGGGATTAGAACGCATTGTCAATTACGTAATTTATTATTTCAGGGGAGGTATGTATGGCAGATCTAAAGTTTGATGGAAGGGTTGCAATTGTTACCGGAGCTGGTGCCGGACTCGGGAAAACCTATGCTCTTGAATTAGCCAAGAGGGGTGCCAAGGTTGTTGTGAATGATCTCGGAGGCTCTCGTGATGGAACCGGTGCGGGACAAAAGGCTGCCGATCAGGTGGTTGATGAGATAAAAAAGGCCGGAGGGGAAGCAGTTCCCAACTACGATTCTGTTGCGACCATTGCTGGTGGTGAGAATATTGTGAAAACAGCTCTTGATAATTTCGGCAAGGTGGACATCCTCATCAATAATGCGGGAATACTTCGTGATAAGTCTATTGTGAAGATGACCGAAGAAGAATGGGATCTCGTTCACGCGGTACACCTCAAGGGTGCCTTCTGTGTGACCAAACCGGCGGTTGCGGCTATGCGGGAGAACAGTTACGGTCGTATTGTTTTTACCACATCGGGTGCGGGAATCTTCGGGAATTTCGGTCAGACAAATTATGGAGCAGCCAAGACGGGTCTTATCGGATTAATGAATGTTTTGAATCTCGAGGGAGCAAAGTATAACATCAAATGCAACACCCTGGTACCGGTTGCCGCCTCACGGATGACCGAGGATGTTATGCCGCCTGAATTCTTTGAGAAGCTCAAACCGGAATTTGTGATGCCCATAGTCCTGTGCATGGTTCATGAAAACAATCAGGATGCCGGTCTTATTCTGAATGCTGGTGGCGGATGGTATAGCCGCGCGGCTATTGTGTGCGCTCCCGGTATTACCATCGGTGACACAAAGCGGGAAATTACCGTTGAAGAGGTTTGGGGACAGTGGGATAAGATAAAGAGCCTCGAGGGCGCAAAGCCTCTTGCCAATGTTAGCGAGACGTTTGCTTTTTTGACACCGTTACTCTCAAAGTGATATAGTGGATAATCTATGCGAGCAGTAGTGCCGCAGTGGCACGGAGTTGAGGCGCGCGGTGAACGGATTTCAGACGATATGCATGTGTGGAAACGAGCGACAGGTTGAGAGAGAGTTCTGTTGAGCATAATGTGATATGCGGTTTGGATACGAATTGCCGTGTCACTGTGGTACACTAATAACTGTGGAGTCATCCGACAAATCTGAGTTAAAATATTAAGGAGGTGTGCGATGGTTGGTATTACATCCTATGGTGGATATATACCGCGGATGAGAATAAATCGAGGTGTGATCTATGGAGCAAATGCATGGATGGCGCCGGGATTAATCGGTTTTGCATCTGGTGAGCGATCCTTTTGCAACTGGGATGAGGATAGCCTTACAATGGCAGTTGAGGCATCGCGGGACTGTATTAAGGGATTTGATAAGAGCGCAATCGATCTCGTTTATTTTGCTTCGGTTACCTTTCCTTTTCTGGACAGGCAGAATGCGGGAATCCTCGCAACAGCACTGAATCTGAATGAGGAAATCGGGTCCGCTGATTTCTCGGCTTCAATGCGGGCTGGTTCTGCGGCGCTCATTGCAGCGCTCAATGCGGTGAAGGCCGGTGATTACCGAAATGCGCTCGTTGCTGCGGCCGATCGCCGGATTGCGAAAATGGCCTATTTGCAGGAATTATGGTACGGTGACGGCGGTGCGGCACTTATGGTCGGGACTGAGAATATTATTGCGGAGTATCTCGGGAATTACACCGTTACCGTTGATTTTGTCGATCACTTTCGTGGTGCTGACAGGGATTATGATTATAACTGGGAAGAGCGATGGATACGTGATGAAGGCTATGGCAAGATAGTTCCCAGGGCAGTCAAGGGATTAATGGAAAAGCTCAATGTTGAGGGGAAGGATATCTCGAAATTCATTATGCCCTGCGTTTTCGGTGGAGCTGCCCAGCAGGTAGCCGGCATGTTCGGGATAGACCCGGCAGTCGTTGCCGACAACCTGCAAAATGTATGCGGTGAGACCGGAACGGCTCACCCGCTGGTCATGCTCGTTGCGGCGCTTCAGGAGGCGAAGCCCGGTGACAAAATACTGGTCACTTCATTCGGTCAGGGATGTGCTGCGATGCTCTTCCAGGTAACTGATAATATCACAAAGCTGAAGGATCGAATGGGTATAAGCGGGTCCCTTGCCGACCGGAAAGAGGAAAATAACTATATAAAGTTTCTCACCTATCGAGATCTGGTCACGCAGGACTGGGGAATGCGTGCGGAGGCCAACTGGAAGACAGCGCTGACGGCGCTCTATCGAGAGAGGAAACGTATTCTCGGAATGGTCGGCGGCAAGTGTACGAAATGTGGCACTGAGCAGTTCCCCAAGATGGAAATCTGCGTAAATCCGAACTGCGGTGCTATCGGGACGCAGGTGGACTGCGAGTTCGCTAATCTCTCAGGGAAGATAATGAGCTATACCGGAGATCTCCTGACCTTTACTCTGGATCCGCCAGCTCACTATGGAATGATCGTTTTTGAAAATGAGGGGAGGGCCATGATGGACTTCACCGATTATGAGACGGGGAAAATCGAGGTTGGATTGCCGGTGAAGAATGTATTTCGAATCAGAAATTTCGATAGGGACAGGGGATTTGTACAATATATTTGGAAGGCAAAACCAATCTTAGTAGAAGAGGAGGCATGAAATGGCTGATGGAATAAAAGACAAGGTCGCCGTCATCGGAATGGGCTGCACCAAGTTCGGCGAACGCTGGGATGTCGGTGCCGAGCAGCTCATGGTTGAGGCGTATCAGGAGTGCTTGGAAGATGCCGGCATCGATATGAAACAGATCGACGCCGCCTGGCTGGGGACCTGCTATGATGAGCTGAGTCTCGGCAAGGCTGCAGTCGGGCTTGCGAATACCATGCACTTCCCCTATATACCGGTGACCAGGGTTGAGAACTTCTGTGCCACCGGAACCGAAGCATTCAGGGGAGCAGCCTATGCCATCGCATCCGGCGCCTGCGATATCGCTCTGGCGATTGGCGTTGAGAAGCTCAAGGATACCGGTTACGGCGGATTGCCTGCTATCGATTCAAATGCGGGCGCGCTCAACGGGCAGACCTTGCCGAATGTTTCAGCACCGGGACTCTTCGCACAGCTCGCGAGCGCCTACCGGGCGAAACACGGTGTCAGCAAAGAGGATCTCAAGCGCGCCATGGCCACGGTTTCATCCAAGAGCCATGACAACGGCGCGAAGAATCCGAAGGCACACCTGCGAAAACCGGTGTCGGTGGAGAAAATAATGTCGGCACCTTTCGTCGCCGATCCCCTCGGTCTCTTCGATTGCTGCGGGGTAAGCGACGGATCCGCCTGTGCTATCCTCACCACACCCGAGATAGCGAAGAGTCTGGGGAAGAAGGATATCATCACTATCAAGTCTATTCAGATAGCGGTGAGCAACGCACAGGAGCTGGCATACAAGGAGTGGGATGGTTCTTACTTCGCAACAACCCGCAATGCGAGCAGGAGAGCGTATGAAGAGGCGGGGATTAAGAACCCGCGGGAAGAGATCAGCATGATGGAGCTGCACGATTGCTTTTCCATAACGGAGCTGGTTACCTATGAAGATATCGGCATATCGCCGGTCGGTGGCGCGATAAAGGATATCATGGACGGCTTTTATCACGCGGACGGAAAGGTTCCCTGCCAGATCGACGGTGGACTGAAGTGCTTCGGCCATCCCATCGGCGCTTCGGGATTGCGGATGCTCTACGAGATGTACCTGCAGCTGCTCGGCAGGGCGGGCGATCGTCAACTGAAGGATCCGAAGTACGGGCTCACCCATAATCTCGGCGGATTTCCCCATAATAATATCTGTGCCGTTTCGATTATCGGGAGACAAAATTAATTTGTTTTCATATGACGACTGACGGGGCACCCATAGCGGGTGCCCCTTTTTGTATTATAGTGAAGCTTTACAAAATAAAGACATGATTACAGGATAAAGAGGATGAAGAGATCCTGCGTATTCTGTAATCCTGTTTAATGCTTTTCCATCACATATGATGGGATTTTTTCAGACTCTCGTATGTACAAAAAGAACTGGCCTTTTTGCTTCCCTGCCTGCGCCTGTCTCCAACAGGCAGGGCAGGAATGTGGCTTTGTTGGTTCGAGTTTATTAATAATATTAATTATTACTGATAATTATTTTACAACAGAGTGTAGATTCTGTAATTATCTTTAAGGAAATACAGCCATGACAGAGATATCTGAAACGAGATCAAAATCAAAAAAACCGGCACACTACTATTTTCTGTATCTGGTTGGAATACTCGTGCTCGTTCAAATCATCGATTCCTACAGCGCATCGTATACTGGTGCCTTCCCGTCGAAAATTATCGAGGAATTCCTGGCCGATTACTCACGTAATGATGCCGATGCGACCATGAATCTGTCGCTTGGTATTGCGACGCTCGGCATGTACTTTGCGTTTTTCAGCCAGGCCCTTTCGGACAAATTCGGGAGAAAGCCGCTCCTGGTATTCACCACGCTCGGTATGGGGGTGTCGGCGCTGCTTCTCAACTTCTCGTATAGTATTGTCTCCTATACGGCTATACTTTTCCTGAGCTATATTTTCGTAAGCTCGGATCTGTGGCTGATCTACATCACGGAGGAGTCCACGCCGGAGAAGCGCGGTTTCTATACCAACGTCGTGATGGCTCTGGGTATTCTGGGCCCGATATTCATCCCCCTGTTCAGGTCCATTCACATCACGGAAATGTCGCCGGTCGGTTCGTGGCGGGGGCTCACCTATTTCCCCATCGCTCTGGGAATTCCGTTGAGCATGATCATCTTCTTCACTATTCGGGAGACCTCGAAATATAAGGAGCTGGGCAAAGAGGTCAGGGAGCACGCGCGCTCCCCGCGGGTTTCCCTGCGGGAAAACCTTGTGCAGCTCTTCCGGGCCGATCGGAGGGGAGAGTTCATCATTCTGTGCATCATGAGCCTGTCCCTCGGCTTCAACTATCTTATTTTACAGATGGCCGAGTCCTATGCCAACAAGAATACCGGTCTCACCGAGGAGGACATCAGCAGCATCATAACGATTATCGCCCTCTCGGTGATCGGGATGTATCTGGTCCTGGCGTTTCTGGCTGACCGGATCGGACGTAAGAAGATCCTCTATGTCTTTTCGATACTGCTGCCGGTCGGAACCATCCTCCTCTATCTGGGCGGGAAGCTCGGAACACAGGAGTATGCATTCATCGCCACCGGAATGACCTTCGGCTATGTGGGGCATAACGGCCTTCAGATTCTGTTTCGCATTATCATTGTGGAGATACTTCCTACCGGGCGGCGGGGCACGGGAAGCGGCCTGCGGGCATTTCTGCAGTCACTGGGAATCACCGGAGGATTCTTTCTCGGAAGCGTGCTGACCATGCATCTGGGGCTCGGGCTTACCTTCGTTCTTTTCGGCATCCCGGTCTTTGCGAATATTCCGTTGATCTTTCGATACCTGAAGGAGACGAAGGGAGCGGATCTCAGCAAGGTCGAGTGATCGGGAGCGCCTGTGCGCAGCGCACGCGTCGTTTGCGAAACCGGTGAAGCTTTTCCCTTTTGGCAAAAGGGGGAATTTCCAGTTTGAGAAACTGGGGAATCGCGCCTTTTTGGAGTCGACCCCAAAAGGCGCCCCAAAAAAGTCGCCGCTCAGTCGCCGCTCGGACCTCCGTGTCCGAGCTCCTTGTTTTTTAATATTACTCTTTTATGATACTCAGCACCAGTGCTGCTTTCCCCTTGTTGGTCCATCGCTGAGCACTTTCGTTTTCAGGTACTTTCTACATGATATAATGTCTTATCGGTGGCCTGTCAAGTCAGGGGAGCAGTATACAAATTCGTAGAAACCACAAAATTATTGACAATGAAAAACAATTAACTGTATATTTTTTTACCCTGAGTGGGTCACTATACGTGACGTCCCCGGTTCATAAAAAAAGTGACGGATGACAACAGAGATGCAGAGTGGAAAATCTAAATTACAATCCTATTAAACTTATACCGCCGTCTGTCAGGTACTATTTCTTCATTGTGGTCGAAAACCTCATTCCACTGGCGGGTTATTTCTTTTTTGGCTGGACATTTAAAGATATATTTCTCTTTTACGCGGTTGAGCTGTGCGCCTATGAGCTTACGATACTACCGCGGATAGGTTTATATGTCTTTGCCACCAAAGAATATGGGGAGGACATGTCCTCTGTGAAGAAGTTAGGTATTTTAATTTCATGGATCCTTTACAGCCTGGTGTTCTTCTTCTTCAATATGATGCTTCTTGTCCTTGCCGGACTTTCCGAGGACACCTCACTGAAAAACCTGACTTCATTTATTTATGTAAACGCGTTTTTTATAATCTACATCTTTGCAGATTATATCTACTGGTTTGCCAGAGACTACCTTACAGACAGGGAAAACAGGGTAATAGAGCCGGATTCGGGGATAGCGGAGATAGGAGGTTTCCCTCTTCTGATTTTAGTTACTAATATACTGGTTATTGTGATCATGCCCGCGCTTTCTTTTGATGATGAGAAGATACTGTTTGTGATGATGCTTATTGTTATTGTTATGAAAACAGCCGCTCAGGTTGTAAAAAGGTACAGAAAGAGCATGAAGGGAAAGAATGCGGCAAAGCCCAAATATCATTCAAAAACTGACCAGTTGACCTCCATATCAGACCTCATTTCTTCTTCAAATTCCAGTACCGGCGACATGAAGGAAATTGAAAGAACGACCATAGACGTTCGTCAACTGCCTGTGGAAAAGGAACGTTCAGATCCATTAATATTAGCAATCGGTGTCTTGGCATTGGCGCTTGCATTTGCAGTATGGTTTGGAATATATGTATATATGGCAGGATTCACAGGCTCCCTTCCGGGCTCACTAGCCCCGTTAATCCTTTCCGCAGTATTCGGCTATCTGGGATTATCCAGGCTTGTTGCAAAAGAATTCATCCGTATTACAGATGAAAAAGTTTTCTTCAGTGAAAGGCGTCTTCTGGGACATGCTCAATGGGAAAAGGACCTGCCTGCCGATTTTCGCGGAGTGCTTATGGATACATTTAAACATAAGACAGACGAAGGTGAGGAGATAAAATATCGCATAAATCTCTTTGCCAGAGATCGTAAGACTATTACCCTTTTCGTGTCAAGATTCGAGAGTGAAGCTTATTATGTCCTGAAACAATTTGCTCCTGTACTGGGTTTACCTGCCCTAGAGGAAAAAGATGGTACAATTGCTGAACTCACCCTGTAAGAGATTACCAGATATGCTAATTTCAT
>CAZZCF010000103.1:0-15733 GCA_964652955.1 uncultured Leptospirales bacterium | reverse complement strand
ATTTGGGAATCAGGGCCTCGGTGCCGCCGATATCGGCGAAGATGCCGAAATCCTGGATGGAAACGACCTTCCCCGAAATGATGTCCCCTTCAGCAATGGTCTCTCTGAGCTGTTTGAGCTGTTCCGCCCGATATTTTTCAAGGAGCACTTTCCGTGAGAGGATAATGTTTCTCCCCCGATCGCTGAATTCGATTATTTGAAACTCGAATGTCTGCTTTAGAAGAGATTCCGGATCGGGTGGCGATTTAATATCAACCTGCGAGTAGGGGCAGAAACAGCTGATCCCGGATACGGACACGGTGTAACCGCCCTTGACGGTATCGAGAATAGTGCCTTCAACGGGAATGTTAAGCTGATGCGCTTTCCTGAGGAGTTCTGGATTGGCATGACCGCGTCCGATACTGGTCGAAACGAGTATCTCGCCGGCGTTCATTGAGACAATATATGCCTCGATGGAATCCCCATTCGCGATAGTGAGATCGCCACTTTCGTTGAGGAATTCTTTTACCTCTGCAACGGCCTCGCTCTTGCCTGAGATATCGATGAACACGTTTTCATCGGTAATAAAGACAACAGTTCCCCTGACCTTATCTCCGACGGCAAAGGTTTCGTTGCGAATCGGTGTGCCCTCCAGGAGCTTTTCGAAGTTTTCTTCTTCTCGGTCGTTGGTTTCGGTGAGGTTTTCATCAATGGGATTCATTGTATTCCGGCTTCTCCAGGGAAATATTTCTCGTTTTATTGAAAGGGGTCATACATCCACCCTCTTTATAAACAGATAGCTACACCTACAGCTAGAGGAAAAACCCGCCTTAAAAAGGAGCACCCCTTCCGCGCTGTAGGCAGAGGATGCGAAGCATCTGGAACCTGCTGTGGGAAAGAATAGTATCACCGCAGCGTGCGGGGTGTTTGATACCTTGTGAATTATCTCACTGTATAAGGGAATATATCGCGAAATCGTGTCAATTAATATTTTTTATGAATGATGAAAAAGAGGTGCATTGATTCGTTACGGTATTTATCCCACTCTCTTCTTGAGGAGGAATAGAAGCTCTGATCGTACAGAACTGATGAACAGTAATGCGGTTAGTGTTTTCTGGCGTATCTGTTACATCTGTGGAGCTGTTATTTTTAAGGTAACTGAAAAGGTGTGATACCGTAAAATAATTGACATAAATAGGGAATAATGAAACAATTAACACGATTTACAGATGAAATAATAGCGTGTGTCTTTACAATAAGCAAATTTTTAAATATATATATACAGGAGTATGTGATGAAAAGAATACTATATGTTTTTATTGCATTGTTGATAGCTGTGAACCTCGCCAGCGCTCAGGAAGATGAAAAAGAAGCGCCGAAGGAAGAAAAATCGAAATCGACAGAAGAGTATATCGCTGATCTTTCAAGTAAAGATGAGGATACCATCTGCACGGCTGCCAACTGGCTGGGCAAAGAGGATGAAGAGGCCGCAGTGCCCAAGCTCATCGATCTGCTGCAGAATGACAAGCGTCCCAAGGTCAGGATATATTCGGTGATCGCACTGGGACTCATTAAGGAGAAAGGAGCTCTCGAAGCTCTGGAAGGTGCCGCGCTCAATGATCAGAATGCCGATGTGCGGTATTCTGCTGTGCTTGCGATTGTGCGAATTGGTTCAGATGAAAAACGGACCCTTGATGTGCTTGAAAAGGTGAAGAGTACCGATTCGGATCCTTACATCAAGGATTTTCTCGATAAGATGTGGGAAAAGTACAAGAAGTAGCCGATAGTTAGTTATTCTGTACCGAATTATAAGGAATCTTCTTATTGCAGGGGGCGGTTTTACAATCGCCCCTGTGCTGTTTTTTGCCGGTTGTTTTATTCAGAAATCGCGCAGGGGATGACACTGAAGTGGGAAACGAAGAGGTACAATACCTGGTATTCGATATCGAGTCAGTTCCGGATACGAGGCTGATAAAGATGGTGAAGTATCCGGACAGCGATATCGATGATAGAGCAGCCGCCCTCAGGTTTCAGGAAGAGATACTTGCCAATTCGGGAGGTCTCACAACTTTTATACCGGTTACCTATCAGTATCCGGTTTCAATCTGCATCCTGAAGGTGCGTCATGATCTCAGCATCGTTGATCTCGTTTCTCTCGATGAGCCCCGTTTCAGACCGCGGGAAATGGTGCGGCAGTTCTGGCTCGGTGTGGAGAATCAGTACGATAAGGCCTCGCTGGTGACCTTCAACGGACGCGGATTTGATATTCCCCTCCTCGAGCTCATGGCTTTTCGCTACGGATTCACCGCACAGCGTCATTTCCGCGATAAATACGCTGCACGGTATCGTTTTGGTACGAAGCATATTGATCTGCATGATTGGCTCTCGAATTACAATGCGGTTCGGCTTCATGGGGGGCTCGATCTCCTCGCCAAGGTGCTCGGCAAACCGGGGAAGGTGGGGACGAAAGGCGATGAGGTCTTCGATCTCCATCAGGCGGGGAAGCTCAAGGAGATAAATGATTACTGCATACACGATGTTCTCGATACCTATTTTGTTTTCGTCCGGTCGCGTGTGCTCGTTGGCGAAATAAGAACCGAGCGAGAACAGGAGATCGTTCAGGAGGCGCATGAGTTTCTCACACGGCATGTGGATCGCATACCCGCTTTTCAAACCTATCTTGACAACTGGGGTGACTGGGAACCGTGGCCCTGATCAACTCTCAAAGACTGCGCCCCGGTCGGCAGAGGAAACGAGCTTTGCATATCTGCTCATATAGCCGGTCGCTATTTTCGGTTTGAGCGGCTTTATTGCCTTGAGCCTGTTCCGTATCTCATCATCGGACAATCGGACATTAATGCTTTTTTTCGGTATGTTAATATCAATGATATCTCCATCCCGCAATGCTGCAACCGGCCCCCCCGCGGCGGCTTCCGGTGAGATGTGACCGATTGATGCTCCACGCGTGGCACCGGAGAAGCGGCCGTCGGTTATAAGCGCGACATCCTTGTCCAGGCCCATCCCCGCGATAACCGCGGTCGGTGTCAGCATCTCCCGCATGCCGGGACCGCCCTTCGGCCCCTCGTAGATGATAACAACGACATCGCCCTTTGCAATTACATTTCCCATGATTGCCTTGACTGCTTCCTCTTCCGACTTGAAGACCTTAGCCCGTCCGCTGTATGTAAGCATATCAGGTGATACCGCCGCTTGCTTGACGATACAGCCGTCGGGAGCGATATTCCCGATGAGTACTGCCAGGCCGCCATCACGATGAACCGGTTTTTTCACCCTTCTGATTACCGAGGTATCGATAATATCATGTCCTTCGATGTTTTTTGCAGCAGTTTTTCCGGTAACAGTCTTGCAGGTTCCGTGCAGGAGATTGTTATCCAGAAGCTCCTTCATAACGGCAGGGATGCCACCAGCCTCGTGGAGGTCCTGGAGGTGATGCTTCCCGACCGGGGCGAGGGTACAGAGATGCGGCGTCCGTTCCGATATGGGGGTGATGTCTTTCAGGGTTATGGGAATACCGGCGTAATGGGCGATGGCGGGGATGTGGAGCGCCGTATTTGACGAGCCGCCAATTGCCATATCCACGGCCAGAGCGTTCTCTATCGCTTTTTTCGTGACGATCTTTCGGGGGGTGATTTTTTTCCTGATGAGTTCCATTATCTGCATGCCGCTCTGTCTCGCAAGCCGCACTCGATCCGCCATGACGGCAGGAATAGTCCCGTTATAGGGGAGCGCTAAACCGAGGGCTTCAGTGAGGCAGTTCATCGAGTTCGCGGTGAAAAGACCAGCACAGGAGCCGGCGCCGGGGCAGGCGGCGCACTCGAGCTCTGAGAGCTCCTCCTTTGAGATGAGGTTTTTTGCCGCTTTGCCGACCGCCTCGAAAACATTGTCTACCGCAACGTGAGTGCCCTTATAGGTGCCGGCAAGCATCGGCCCGCCGCTTATCACAATTGTTGGGATATCGAGCCGCACAGCGGCGATGAGCATGCCGGGAATTATCTTGTCGCAGTTCGGGATGAGCACCAGCCCGTCAAAGGGGTGCGCCATCGCCATGATCTCGATGGAATCGGCGATGAGCTCCCGCGAGCCGAGTGAGTATTTCATGCCGACGTGATGCATGGCGATACCATCGCAGACGCCGATGGTTGTAAACTCGAGGGGAGTTCCCCCCGCAGCGAGCACACCCCTTTTCACCGCAGCGGCAATGGTGTCGAGGTGAATGTGTCCCGGAATGATCTCGTTTGCCGAGTTGGCGATCCCGATTATCGGGCGCGAGAGCTCTTCATCGCTGAGTCCGCATGCCTTGAAGAGTGAGCGGTGCGGTGCCTTTTCGATACCTTTTTTCATCAGATCGCTTCTCATTGTATTCTCCATTATATATGAGCCACTGAGTCAGAGAGACGCAGCTGCTTTTAAGATTATAAACCCTGTATTGTAAGGCGTTATCCCTTGAGGTTGCCTCGAGGATGTAAGCTCTGTAGCAAGCAGCAGAGGATTGCCTGCGAAGGCAGGTACGCCTTGTATCAAAATATCCCGTTGATGCCTGCATCGAACAGTGCGAAAGCACTGGCAGCGTGCTGCGGGGTATTTTGTGATATATTCTCCTGTCTTCATAAAAGATCAAGAGATATATACATCACTTTAAGAGTGATTTAAATGTTTATTATAATATGTCAAGTCGAATATGGGACACCCCGCCTGTTGCAAATATGCTACATTGTTGAGTCTTTTCAATATGTAAGATCGTAAGAGTATCATTTTCATTTGATTGATGCTCTTATGCCTGAACTGTTCAGGACTTAGGAGCACTTTTATTTTTCAGGGTGGAACGTTTATTGCTTATTATATTGTCAGAGGACTTAACGATGAAAATATCTTTTCTGGAAATATTTTTTGTCTTCTGGGCCTCTGCGATACTCTGGGTGGCTATAGAATACTTTTTTCACCGGGTGAACAGGAATTCCCGTTCAAAGTCTCTATTTGAGCATTACCGGGAAAAATAAGGCTATTATTACATTCATAACAATCAATCCCTTTGTTGATGCCGGGCCTTCTCCCGGCATTCTTTTTCATTCTCCTGTAAACACCGGTTTTCTCTTTTCGTAGAATGCCGTAACCCCTTCACTGAGATCACCCTGAACGAGCGATTCTTCTGTTAATGCGGTGAGCTCTGCGCTGAATTCGTATATATTGGCGAGTGTTGCGAAAGCCTTTTTCATACCCCGTATTGAGACAGGAGAATTATCGCATAGCTCCCCGGCGAGCTGAAGGGTGAAATCGTAGAGCTTCTCCTTCTCCACCACATCGTTCAGAAATCCCCGCTGATGCATTCGCTCGGCGCTGAAGAGCCTTCCGGTGAGAAAGAGCTCGCGCGCGAAGGTTTCACCGACAATGCGGATGATCCGCTTCATCCCCGAAGAGGGATAGACGAGCCCGATTTTCGCCGGCGTGATGCCAAAGCGCGATTCCGGTGAAGCGATCCTGAAATCGCAGCATGATGCGAGCTCGAAGCCGGCGCCGATGCAGAAACCATCTATCATGGCGATGACCGGGTAGGGGAGGAGTTCAACCGCCTCACAGGATTGCTGGAGAAAGGTTTTGTTTTTTTCAGAGAGTTCCGATTTTACGCTGAAATCGCCCTCGAGCCTGTTGATTTCATATCCCGCGGAGAAGGAATCGCCGCTGCCGGTTAGGATTGCACACCGTATTTTCTTTCCGATATATTCATTCAGCAGCGAGATAATCTCCTTCAGAAGATCGGGATTGAGAATGTTCTTCTTCGCATGCTCTATACGAATTACGGCGATAGAGCTTTCGATTGTACTTGATGAGAGTGCATTCATGGCGATAACGGTTCTATTGATAGGGTTGCCAAATACCGTATTATACGATTATTAGAATGCTCACCCTTCCTTCCGTTTCTTCAAAGCCAGCGCCTCTTTGAGGCCTTTTTCACGGATTACCTTTATCTTCAGGCCGGTTTCGGTAATCTTGAAGAAGCGCTTACCGTATTTTCGCAGAAGCCTTCTGTTTATCTCAAAACCGAGTCCCGGTCGCCGGAAGGGCTGCAAAACCCCCTTCTCCGGAATGATCGGCTCGATAATCCCCTCCCTGAATTCGGGGATCCATGAGGGCTCTTCGAGGGGATATTCAAGGGGAAGGGTGTTCTTCTTGTCAGCGAGCACCATGTTCCAGTTGATGTAAAAGCCGATTCCGGTTGTCCAGGTATGCGGTGAGTAAAGCCGCTTCTTCTCCCGGCAGGTTTCGATCACTTTCATCACCTGCTGTATGCCGCCGGCAAAGGTGGCATCCGGCTGATAGACGTCAAAGCAGTCCTTCTCGAACATGATTTTGAGCTCATCCCAGCCGTAGTTCAGTTCGGCTCCGGCTATCTTCACCTTCGATGCCTTCTTCAGCGCAGCATTGCCATCATAATCTCTCGAATCGAGCGGCTCTTCGAGCCATTCAATTTTATTCTGCTTGCAGGCTTTCGCGAATTCCTTTGCCCGCTTGAGATCCCATGCGGGAACCCGGTCGACAATAGAGACGAGCCATCCCTGATTGGCGTCGACACCGAGGGTCAGCTTGTTGCCAACGCCCTTGCGAATCACCTCGATATGACGTATATCATCCTTCAGCTCGATATTCTTTACCCGAAGCTTTGCGGTCTCATAACCGCGCTCCATCATAGCAAGGAGCTCGTCAACACGCTGCTCGGGCTCATGCATCTCGCCGGTAGAGAGGTATACATTGATTGGCCGGGCCTCGCCGCCGAGCAGCTCGTAAACGGGCTTCCCCTCCTTCTTGCCGATGATGTCCCAGCAGGCCGGTTCAATCCAGAAATTGCGCCACCCGAGAAATCCCGCCTGCTTCAGCAGACCCTGGATGCGGTCGATATCGGTCGGATCGGCGCCGATGAGGTATCCTCCGAGGAGATCGCCGAGTCCCTCTCGCTCCTTTCCCATGGCGGTTCCCGCTGAGTACCCCTCGATCCCCTCATCGGTGAGGATTTTGATAAGGGTAAAGCGATTGTGGGTCTGTGGATAGCCCGGTATCCAGGTGGGCCAGAATGTCTCCTTCAGAGGAACGGAAACATGATAGAGTTCGATAGCAGTTATCTTCATTGCAGTTCTCCTTCCAAATTGGTATGATATCAGGCCGAATAATAGCGCTGCACCAGAGGAATGCAAGTGAAAAATGACTGTCTTCAGCGGTGCCGACTTCTGCGGTTTTCTTCTCTACTCGTTGTGATACATCATGCTGAAGATTCTCTCGAAGACAAAATCGCGATTGGATAACAGCTCGTGAATGCGGTACTGCTCGCAGAAATGCTTCACGCAGCCGTAGGGCCGATGGGAATATATGATGCATCTCCCCTCCGGTGACAGAGCGGGACAGGCCATCACCGTTGAGCCGTCTGCGAGGATGAGTGGCCGCTGCTCACCTGTTTCAGGATGCCGTCCGCAACAGATGGTTATTTTTTCCTGTATATCGCAGGTATCGCAAAATGACATGATAAGCTGTACGTCCCCGTTGCATCATTTTCAACCGAAGCATTGCAGCGGTTTGATCCCACGCTCCTATACTTTCAGCTATTATGCCGTTGTAAAATAATAAATGTATTGAAAAATTTTTTTTTTCATCTATGAATGCCTTCAAACACCCGGAATTGTTGTTTTTGCGTTTCCGATTTCTCCGGGAAGAATATCTGTGTCAGCTTTCACGCAGGCGAGGTGTGATATGCAGGTCTTGATTCTCTATTACTCACATACAGGCAATACGAAAGAGCTTGCTCTGGAGATTGCAAAGGGCGTGAGGATGGTAACAGGCGTTGATATGATCATCAGGACGACCGATGAGGTCAGCAAAGATGATTTTCTCAACTCACAGGGAATCATCGCCGGCTCCCCGGTGTACTTTGGCACCATGGCGAATCAGCTCAAGAAGATTTTTGACGATTATGTCGTCATCAGGCGGAAGATGGAAAACAAGATCGGAGCCGCTTTTTCGACCTCTGGCGATCCCGCCGGTGGCAAGGAAACAACGCTCTTCTCAATAATTCACGCGATGCTCATCTACGGCATGATAATCGTCGGCGATCCGATGGAAGCGACCGGTCATTTTGGTGTTGCCTGCACCGGGAAACCGGATAAAACGGTAAAAGAAAATGCCGTACTTCTCGGAAAGCGGGTTGCAGAGCTCGTCAAGAAAGTATGGGGGTGATGATTCCGCGGTGAGGTTTCTCACTCGGAAGCCGGTTGAATATCATGGGAATGACAATAACTGAAAAGATACTTGCGGTGCATGCCGGTCGTGAAGAGGTGCGGCCGGGTGAGTTCATTGAAGCGGCGGTGGATCTCGTTCTTGGGAATGATATCACCGCCCCTATTGCCATTCAGGAGTTCAGGGAGCTTGGCGTTGATGTGTTCGATACTGAAAAGATTGCCCTTATTCCTGATCACTTTACGCCGAATAAGGATATACAGTCTGCAGAGCAGGTCAAGATTCTACGTGATTTTGCCAGGGAGTACGGCATTCTCCACTTCTACGATCTCGGGAAGGTGGGCGTTGAGCATGCCCTGCTTCCTGAGCTCGGAATCG
Organism: uncultured Leptospirales bacterium; assembly: GCA_964652955.1. GTDB lineage: Bacteria > Spirochaetota > UBA4802 > UBA4802 > JAKQUI01 > CAZZCF01. Next base: position 7,138 of record CAZZCF010000103.1, on the reverse strand, counting down.
TGCGGCCCGGCATGGCAGTGATCGGCGCTGACTCGCACACCTGCACCTACGGCGCACTGGGGCTTTTTTCCACGGGAATCGGGTCGACCGACATGGCTGCGGCAATGGCAACGGGAAAAGCCTGGTTCAGGATACCTGAATCCATGAAGCTCATTTATACGGGAGCGCTCGGTCGCTATGTCACCGGAAAGGATCTCATTCTCCATACTATCGGCGATATCGGGGTAGATGGTGCTCTGTATCGTGCCATGGAATTTGCAGGACCGACAATCGGTGCACTCTCTGTCGAGGGGAGATTGACCATGGCAAATATGGCCGTCGAGGCGGGCGGGAAGAATGGCATTATCGAACCGGATGAAAAAATACTCGAGTATATTCGACAGAGAAGTGAGGAGCCCTTTGAGATATATAAGAGTGATCCCGATGCATCCTATTGTGATGTTCGCGAGTACGATGTAGCCGCCATTGAGCCGCTGGTCGCATTCCCCCATTCTCCTGATAACGTTGGGCCGGCACGGGAGAGCGGTGTCACAATCGATCAGGTGTTTATCGGCTCCTGTACCAATGGCAGAATAGAGGATCTGCGTTTGGCAGCGGAGATACTCAAGGGGAGAAAGGTTCACCGGGATGTCCGTCTCATCATTATTCCGGCGACACCGGCGGTCTATCGGCAGGCGTACGATGAAGGGCTGTTCGAAATCTTTCTTGATGCGGAAGGAGTTATCTCGACACCAACCTGCGGTCCCTGCCTCGGTGGTCATATGGGCATCCTTGCCAGCGGGGAGCGATGCATTTCAACGACGAACCGCAACTTCGTCGGGCGCATGGGGCATCCGAAGAGTGAGGTGTATCTTTCGGGCCCGGCTGTCGCTGCATCCTCGGCGGTGCTCGGAAAGATCTGCCACCCCGATGAGCTGGATTGATATTGATGCAGACGCTTTTGTGGAAGCTCGTACCGTTGCCGCCGGTTTCGGAGGGGCTCCGGAGAGCGAGCAGTGTAGAGCGGATAACAGATATTGGGCAACGGATTTTGTCGATTATAGCATATAGCCGCTGGCTGTCGTCTGCTCCTTTTCAGACATTTCGATGATAAGAGTGTCAGCGTTTTAAGATAATTCTTGGGAGAGTCAAATTGAAAATTAAAGGAAGGGCATGGATCTTTGGCGATAACATCAATACCGATGAGATTATTCCCGCTCGCTATCTGAACACATCGGATCCGGAGGAGCTGGCAAAGCACTGCATGGAGGATGCAGATCCTGACTTTGTCACAAAGATATCGCCGGGAGATATCATTGTTGCCGGCACAAACTTTGGCTGCGGGTCATCACGAGAGCATGCACCGCTTGCCATCAAATCTTGCGGGATCTCCTGTGTTATCGCCCGGTCCTTCGCTCGGATCTTTTACCGCAACAGCATAAACATCGGGCTCCCCATTGTCGAATATGTCGGGACCTCTTTTGATGTTTTGCAGGGAGATGAGATTGAGGTTGATTTCGATTCAGGTGAAATAGTGCAGGTGAGAACGGGCGCGACATACCATGCGAAGCCATTCCCTCATTTCATGCAGGACATTATCGGGAAGGGTGGATTGATGAACAAGATAAAGAGCGAAATGTAATCCTCCGGTGGGTATGCTTATAACATTGTAAAGCTTTTCGGATCGGTTATATCCCCCTTCTGTTTAAAGGGTATTTCGTACCATCTACCCTTCTTCCTGTTCTGCAGCCCCAATCGAGCCGGATTGGGAATGTCCTTAATGAAAGTATCGTTGAACATGAGCAGAATTATCGGCAGATCGCCGGTCAATTGCTTGTCATCATAGGTTATATATCCATCGAGCTTCAACTGTATGTCGGGCGCGTTAAAGATAAAGGAGTTGATGAGGTAGGTGTTTCCCGATATCTTGAAATTTCCGTATATCTTGTTAAATTCAATATCCTTCAGCTTATAACGGAGTTCCGAAAGCCAGATACTCAGACCATGCTGGAGACCGGTATTGACCAGTTTCCCCCTGTCGATGGAAAACTCCATGCTGCCCTTCATCGACTTGTAGATATTGAAATCGTCGCCAAGGCTGAAGGAACCCTCGGCTCTGCCACTTGCGTTTCCAAAAGCGCGGTTTTTCAATCGCTCATTCAGTGCGCCTATATCCTGTACCTTTATCCCGTTGAACTGAATTGAAAACTGTACGTTCGGGCTTTTGCGGCTCAGCTCAACCTGTCCTCTGCCCGTTACACTCCCGCCCCAGAGATTGCAATCAAATCTGTTGACTGCCAGTTGATTGTCATTAAAAGAGTAGTTCACCTTCAACTTTTTGACGGGAATCGCATCGAAGAGGAACTCCTCAATGATGATGTTCCCCGTCACCACGAGAGGTGTCGATTCCGCGAGGGGTATGGTTTCCGGGAGATCTGCCGATGCGCTCCCCTCCTTTGGCTTCATGGTGAAACGCTTCGCATTCAGGTTAATGTAAAACCGATTGAACGCACCATCGGTTGAGGCAATGGATAACCGGAAGGGCTGCTGAAAGACCGATGCTTCAATGTTTTCTTTCTTGAAGACCCCGTTTTTGATATCGAGAGAGCAGTTGACATCGCTTATGAGTTTCTTCTCGCGATTGTAGCCTGCCCCTTTCAGTTCGAGTACACCACTGTATCTGTTGTTGACATATTTTAAATTTCCGGAGACGTTCCCAAAGGTGTTTTTAGGGACCACCGGCAGATACGGGGTGATTTCAGTGAGATGCACATCCATCGTTGAAATGTGAAACCGAGCAATATCACCATTAGAAGAGATGAGGATTTCCTTCATTATAAGCTTTGAGCTTTGAATACTGCCGGTGATGTTTGAGAGATATACCATTTCCCCCGGAATATCGACTTTACAGAATCCGTTTGCGGTGAGGGTTTTCCCTCCCCGGAGCTGCGATCGGCCACTTATTTGTCCCTTAACGACCCTTTTCGTTATAATGAGCTTTTTTACATCACCTGCAAAGGAGAGGAAAGGGAGCTGAACATTTGTTCCCCATCGGTAGGTCCATGGTATTGAACATTTTTCAAGTCTTGCGTCTCCGGTAATTTCGAGCTTCTCTGTTGAAACAGCAATATCAGCCTTGACAATTCCCCTCTTCTCGGGGAGCATCACTTTTGCGTCGGGTATCGAGATTAATCCTTTTTGTGAGAGATTGAGCGTTCCGTTGAACAGGTAACTCCCGGAGAGCGGCTTGAGAGTCTCCGGTGCTTCCGTAAGGGTAATGCTGGCATTGTGCAACCCAATTTTTGATATCTCCGTTGTAAGTCTCGATTCTCCAATACTTTTAATATCATTGAGAAATAGCTCAATGTTGGACTGGCCGTTGGTGTAAACGATGTTAATCTTTAAGTTATCGATTGATATATCACTGATTGACAATCGGCGGTAGAAGAGCGAGTAGAGCGAGAATCTGACGCTGGTCTCTGAAGCCGCTGCAAGTACCGGATCCTCCTCGGTTATTCCGTCAAAGAGAATAACATTCTTGAGAAGAACTCCACGGAAACTATATTCGATATCAGTAACACTGATCTTCCTCTTTAACGATTTCGCCACTTCAGTGGTCAGGATGTCGAGGAGCTTATCTTTCGGGAACAGATATACGAACAGAACCGCACCTGAGGACATTATGATGAATAGCGATGTGAGAATAAGGATGAAGAACCTACATTTTCTGCCGGGCTGCTTCACGCTTTCTTTCCAATGCAGATTTCTTTTTGTAGAATTGAACGTTTTTCTCAAGTTCTTCAAGATCGTTGCAGATTATCTTCCCCTCTTCGAGCCGAAAGTGCTTATCCTCCAGCAATTGCACGATAAGGACCTCTCCCTTATCGGGCGGGAGGCCAACCATGTTAATGAGCTCCTTAGCGCCGAACTCGAAGTTATGGGATTGCTTCGGAGAGATTCTGATTCTCTCCTTTTCAATCTGTATGAGGAGGGTATCGTAGATTCTTCCCAGGGGATCATTGATCATAAGGTTATCGAGCTGTCGATAGGCGGTCCAGATCCTCTCGCTCAGGAGCTGTATGAGCTTGGTGGCGAGCTGTGGCTGGGCCTGAACCATCCCCTCGAAATTGGCCTTGTTGATTGCGAGAAGGGAAGAATCGCCAAAGGTGATAGCCGATGCGCTCCGTGGCTTGTTGTCGAGGAGGGCCATCTCACCGAAGATATCACCCGGGCTCAGGACGGCGAGGAGCACCTCTTCGTCAACTATTTTGGTTATCTTTACCTTTCCCTGCTGTATGATGAAGAGCTCATTTCCCGGTTCGTTCTCGCAGAATATCATCGTGTTGTCGGTATATCGCCGTGAGAGGCCAGCCGCCTGTGGATTTTCCTGAACTTTGAGCGGCTTCTTCATTGAATTGAGGCGCGCAATAGCTTTGTCTCTGTTCTGAGCATTGGGACTGTACTGAAGGTACCGTTGATATGCATAGGCGGCGTGATTGAGCGCTTTCTTTTTGAAATAATACTCGCCAATGCTGTAGAGATGTGCGGGATCTTCTTCCACGTGGCTCTTAAATGTCAGTTTGGTAATTGCCTGATCAAAGTCTCTCAGTTTACGGCTGAAAAACCTGATAATCTTCATTGCGACGATTGGATTCTTCTGAATGAGTATGCCGAACTGTTCTCTATGCACGGAGATGAGGGAAACATCCGAAAGGGCAATAGCTGATTCAATTCTGGAATGGCCGCTCATGCAGGAGATGACACCGAAGAAATCACCCGGATCGAGTATAGTGTAGGGTTGTTCAGCAACAACGGGATTCTCCTTCTGAACTTTTACCTTGCCACTCCTGATAATATAGAAATTATCGGCATTTTTTTTCCCTTCAACGGTGACGAATGAATTGGACAGATAATTTTCAACTTTAAACTGCGTGGTTACCATTACACATCTTTCTCGTATACAGAGATTCAACTCATGCTATCGGCGGAGGTATTTACAGTACAAACAATCGATTTCATGTGCTCGTATCATATAAAAATGTACAAGCGAAAACGCATCTTACCACATGGCTTCACCGTGGTAAAGAATTTTTCTCATCATCGAAGAACAATTAATACCTTTGATGGGAAAAAACTTACCGTCACTCTAATACCAATATAAAAATCGGCATAAAATCAAGTAATTTCAAGAAATTTATTTGAATTGCATGCATCCTGCTTCGAGGGAGGAGCTTTTGTTTCTTGCCGTATTGCATGGAGATGTGCGTATTCGAACAATCACTTCATCCAGAGAAGCAGCATGTCAGGCGGAAGTGAAGTATTTTTCGAGATATTCGACCAGGTCATTTATATTTTTTCTGACCATGGCCTTGAATTCAGGCGGGATGTTCTGTGACAGAACGACCTTGTAGTAATTGATAGCGTCTCGAATGAGCCGTTTTTTAATAAAGTCATTGGCCTTTTCAAGGAGCGGCTTGTATTTGTAGAATGAGTATTCGAGAATGTTTGTATCTCGTGAGAGGCTGAACTCATCCGGCAGGCGAGAAAAATCGTAGGTAACTTTCAAAATGGGGAGCTCCCTCTTCATCCGCCGCTCATGCTTGAGGAATTTGCTGTAGAATTCTTCCTCTTCTCGCTGTTTGCTTTCAAATTCGTCATCGGTAAGGTCATAGGAGTATTCGGATTCACTTTTCTTATCTCCCAGTATTTCGATATCTCCGAGCCCCTTGCTCTTATCGTCATGCAAGATCATTCGAAAGATATCATCATCTGTATATTCATCTGCGAGATACTCTTCATCATATTCTGTCTCCCTCTTCTGATGCTCCGACAGAAGCTCGAATTCCTCTTCCTCGTCCTGGGGTTCTTCCTCATGCTCTACAATCTCAATTTTTTGAATCTCGTTCTCGTCGATTTCTTTCCCGTGGGTAACCCGCCTCTCCTCTGTCGGTACGATCTGTGCAGGCTGTTTCCGTAAATCGGGGGATGGAGCCTTTCCGGTTTCAGCAGTTCTCATCTGCGGTGTTTTTTCCGCTCTTTTTACTCCCATCTTAGTATCAACCGTTGCCGGAGCCGGTCTCTGTGCCCGCGATTCGGTCGGTTTTGGAGACTTATCGGTACTGCCAATTTTTATCGAGTCATCAATGGCGCTGATACGATTGGTGAGGACAGTGATATCGTTTTTCAGATCTGAGATATCTGAGCGCTCCGCAGGAGCTTCGGGATCTGCTGCATGCATTGAGTCGCTCAAACGGTTCATCATGGTATTAATGTTTGAGATTTGATTCTTCAAATCGCCTATCTGAGAAAATCCATCTGAGATATTTCCCCCCTCGCGCACGGATTCGCCGAGATCGAACAGATTACTTCGTATCTGTTCGATCTGATCTTTCAACTGCCCGATCTGATCCCGATGCGGGAGGAGCGATGGATCACTCTCCTCTTTTCTGGAGAGAGTATCCGTTTTTGTGGCGATGCTCTCTATCCGCTCTTTAAGCATTTGCAGTTCTTTACTGAACTCATCGCTCTTCCCCTCAAGATGTAATTTTTCAGAGATGCGTTGTGTTATCTCATCGACAATTCTGTTCACATCAATCTGATCATCGAGCCTCGGTATCTGAGGGATAACGCCTATCTGTATTCGTTCGGGTATTCTCATGGGACCGTCAACGGAGAGCTTTATTTCGCTTGACTTCTTGTCGCCGAAGTGCTGCGGCATTTCGGGTCTCTTGACCCGCTCGAGGTACTCGCGGTACTTTTTCAAATAGTCGATGTTTACTTCGATTTTCTGGTTTGTATTCGAATCGTTAATGCGCGAATTCACCCCCTCGTAGAGTGATATCGCGGTGTGAAAATCCTTCTTGCGTGCGTATATCTCGGAATTCATAAGGGTTCTTCGATAAATTCTGAATCGGGAAGTCTCCGGAATGATTTCATCTACCTTATAGGGGAGCTTGAACTCCTCATCGATATCTTCAGCGGGTTCCACTGAATCATAGTCTGACTTTCTCCTTCGGGGATGATCACCACGGTCAGGGAAGTGTTTTTCTATCTCCTGATCGGTTGCTCGCGACCGGGCGCCAATCCGGCCAACCTGCAAGGTCTTTGGAACAAGGACATCACCGCACCCTGGAATGCCGATTATCACTTGAATATCAAC
>CAZZCF010000102.1:0-15885 GCA_964652955.1 uncultured Leptospirales bacterium | reverse complement strand
TTGCTACAGCGAATTTTCTCTGATTTGAAACATACAGGATGAAACAATCCTGATGGTGATTATCCTGTATATCCTGTCAAAATACTTGTCTTATTATGACCCAGAAAAGTGCGGGTGAATTCAGCGGAGGATACCATGAGCAAAGTCATGACCATGAAAGAAGCAATATCGCAGAATGTCTCCGACGGTGATTTTCTGTTCATCGGCGGATACATATGCAGACCACCCTTCTCGGCAGTACACGAGATCATACGGCAGGGAATCAAAGATCTCACGGTAACCCGCAGCAACGCAGCCGATGACTTCGACATGCTCATCGGTGCCGGATGCGTGAAGCGCTTCATCGCAACTTTTCTCTCACTGGGACTCTATGGCCTCGCCCGATGCTATCGACGATCCCTTGAAAAGGGGATACCGCACAAGGTTGAGGTGGAGGAATTCACCAATCTCTCGCTCCCGATGATGCTCATGGCTGGTTCAATGGGAATGCCTTTTGTGCCGGTCAAGGACATGCTCGGCACCGATCTTCTCAATATAAAGTCCTTCATGGGAGATAACAAGTACAAGTTGATCGAATCCCCCTTCGACGGCAGTCCGATACTCCTGGTGCCGTCTCTGAATCCCGATGTTGCCATCATACATGTGCAGCAGGCTGACGAGCTGGGGAATGCGCAGATGTGGGGTATCGGCGGTGACTGCAAAGTCGGTGCCAATGCAGCAAAAAAGGTTATTGTAAGCTGCGAACGGCTCGTGAGCAGGGAAACTGTCGGAAAGGATCCCTCGAGAACCATTGTACCTTCATTTAAAGTTGCAGCAGTGGTCGAAGAGCCCTTCGGTGCTCACCCGGGATACACCCCCGGCTTTTATGATGTCGATTTCTCTTTTGGCTATCTCTATCAAAATGCTTCGAATACCGTTGAAGGATTCCAGGAATTCCTTCAGGAATGGGTATACGATATCGAAGACCGCACGGCGTACACACACCATTATATTGAGAAGTTCGGTTACGCACAGTTCAAAAAACTCGAAGCGGCGTTCGATTACAGCTACTCTGTCAGCTATGCTTATTAACGCGCGTGCAGAGTATGAAATTATCATGCCCGCCTGAACAAGGCGAAGAGCATTCGAAGAGCGATGAGCAGCAAAGACGGCAAAAAATAAAGGTGAATATTTTCGTGAATAAACTGACCAACATGAAATTCAGATATCTTTCAGTCATAGAATCAGAGGAAAGGAGCATATCTCATGGAAAATCATCCCGATGATTACATTAAACCTGAGCTCATGGCCTGCTGCGGCGCCAGGGAAATACGAGACAATGATATCGTTATTGTCGGAACAGGCTTCCCGACGATGGCCGCTAATATAGCCAAGCACACCCATGCACTCAATGCCGTGATGATGCAGGAATCGGGAGTATTCGATGCACAGCCGAAACGCCCGGCCCTCAGCGTCGGCGACCCCTGTTTGAATCCCGGTGCTGCCATGATCGGAGGACTGGTCGAGGTGATGGGTATGTTTTTGCAGAATGGATGGATTGATGTCGGCTTCCTCTCCGGAAGTCAGGTTGATAAATACGGGAATATCAACACAACTGTCATCGGTGATTATAACAAGCCCAAGAGCAGGCTTCCCGGAAGCGGCGGGGCGAATCCCATCGGTTCGCTGGTCAAGAGGGTCCTCATCATTGCCCTGCATGACAAACGCAGGCTTGCTGAAAAAGTCGATTTTATCACCACTCCGGGATACATCGACGGACCAGGCGAGAGAGAGAAGTGGGGGCTGCCTCCCAATACCGGTCCGCATGTTATCATCACCAACAAAGGAGTTATGAAATTCGACGACGATACGAAGGAGGCATACCTCGCCTCATATCATCCGGACAGCTCGGTCGACGAGATAGTGAGCCTGACTCCCTGGGATCTGAAGATCGCCGACGACATTCATGAGACCGAGCCACCGCGGGAGAGTGAATTGAAAGTCATGCGGGAGGTTCTTGATCCCATGCGTATGATACGTATCTACGAGAAGCGAGGCTATGTCTGATTCCGGTCGTGCCCCTTCAGAAACAATAAGAGAACACATACTGTAAAACCGGAGGTGATAATGGACTATACCCGTAAACTTGCATCTTTCTGTTCGAAGATATCCTTCGATGCGCTGCCGGCCGAGGTTACGCACAAGGCAAAGCTCTGCGTACTGGATTATATTGCAAACATATACGGTTCGCTGGAACTTGATGCGGTTCAGAACCTTATCAAGTATATCAAGTCCCTCGGAAAAACAGGAAAGGCAACCGCGCTCGGCTGCGGCTTCAAAACAGATGTCCACAATGCGGCTTTCATCAATGGAACAACAGCCGAGGCGATAGAGGCACAGGACGGTGTCCGCTTCGGTGGCAATCATCCCGGTACTGCCGTGATTCCGGCCGTCCTCGCCGTAGGAGAAGATCTCAACCTGGATGGCAAAAAAATAATTGAAGCCATCATAGCAGGATATGAAGCCGCGAACCGGCCCGCTGCCGCAATGCATCCTCATCATACCCTCTCCGGATTTCTTCCCACCGGTACCTGCGGCACCTTCGGCGCCGCAGCAGCGACCGCCCGCCTCAGAGGAGCTGATGAGAATAGTATGCTCAGTGCCCTGGGAAACGCAGGATATCTCACCCCTCTCTCAATGGCAGAGGAGCTCATGGGCGGCTACACGGTCAAGATAGTTCAGGGTGGCCAGGCAGCCTCAGCAGGTATCATGGCTGCAGGGCTCGCCGCATCGGGAATTACCGGAGTGCCCTATGTTTTCGAGGGCTCTCAACTCGGCGGTGGATTCACACAGATAACCGTCGCAAAAACAGGCGGAACTCCTCAACTTGAAAAGCTCATCGAGGGGCTTGGCGATCACTATTCCATTATGGATGTGTACTTCAAGCCGTATACCGCCTGTCGCCATACGCACGGTGCGGCCCAGGCGGTGCTGACACTTACCGAGGAGAAGAGCATCAATACCGATCAGATTGATCGGATTACGGTCTTTACCTATGGGATTGCCACCATTGCTGTCGGGAAAGGCATTTCTCAAAACGATACGTTTGTCTCTGCACAGTTCTCAATCCCCTATGTCGTTGCCGTTTGTCTTCTCGATGGCGAGCTCGGACCGAAACAGCTTACCGAAAAGCGCATGGCCGATCCGAAGGTCATTGATCTCGCTCAGAAGGTCACGGTCGAGATGGATGAAAAACTCAACAGCGTCTATCCTGAAAAAACATCAAGCCGCGTTGAGATTGCAATGAAAAACGGAGAGCTGTTGACCAAACAGATTGACATTCCTCAGGGAGATCCGAGAGATCCCCTTGATAAGGATGAACTCGCGACCAAGGTGAAGCGCTTTGCCGGCGATCGCGATCAGAAAAAAGTAGAGAAGGTGATTGAGCTTATATTGAACCTTGAAGAGGTGAAAAAAATCGGCACAATAACACAACTCATATAGGGTGATGTGAATTTGAGGAAGAGGAGTAACTATGGATTTCAATTTTTCTGAAGAACAGCTCATACTGATCGAGACACTGCGAAAAATGGGTGAGCGTGAGAATTTTCGTGAGCTCGCTGCCGAGGTTGATAAAACGGCCGAGTTTCCCCACCATCTGATGAAAAAATACGCCGAACTTGGATTGCTCGGCATGTCGCTCTCGCCGGAATACGGCGGAGGAGGCCAGCCATCTATCAATGCAATACTCGCTATTGAAGAGCTTGCCAAGTTCAGCCCCATGATTGCGGCATCGGTGTTCGAGTCCAATGTGGGGCCGGTCAGAGTTATCGATCTCTTTGGCACCGAGGAACAGAAGAGAAAGATAATAGGGGGAGTGTGCAAAGGTGAGCTCAGTGTTTCGGTATGCATGACCGAACCCGAAGCGGGATCAGATCTCACTTCGCTCTCCACCCGTGTCGAGGATAAGGGAGATTACCTGCTCCTGAACGGTCGCAAGACATTCATTACCGGCGGTGGTGTTGCCAGCCATTATCTCGTCTACACCCGCTTTGGCGATACGAAGGGTTATAAAGGTATCGGCGCCGTCATCGCTGAAAACGGCATGCCCGGCTTCAGCTTCGGGAAGCAGGAGGAGTTTATGGGGCTCAGGGGAATGCCCTCATCTGATCTCATTTTTGAAGATGTAAAAATACCAAAGGAAAATCTCGTTCTCAATCAGGGTGAATTCAAGAATCTCATGCTCACCTTCGACATTGAACGCTGTGGAAACGCAGCGATGTGTCTCGGTGTCGCAGGCGGCGCTCTGGAAGAGGCGAAGAGATACGCGCAGGAACGAACCGCCTTCGGGCGGCCCATCTGCGAGTTTCAGGCCATCCAGTTCATGATTGCTGATATGACAATGCAACTTGACGCAGCGCGACTGCTGGTATACCGGGCTGCCAACGGTGCCGGAAAGGGATTGCCCTCGATATACGAGGCCTCACTGGCAAAATGCTTTGCAAACGAGATGGTTATTGATGTCACCAATAAGGCGATGGAGGTTTTCGGTGGCTACGGATACAGCAGTGAGTTCCCTGTTGAAAGGATGGTCAGGGATGGCCGGGCCTGGTGCGTTGCCGGCGGAACCATTCAGATGCTCAGAATCACCCTGGCCAGCATGATCTTCGGGAGACGATTCGATCAGCGAAAATAATGATTTTAAAAACCGCCCTTCAGGGCGGTGAGCTATAAAACATCCTTTCTGGAGGAAAATTATGAGTCAATATTACCGTGATATTGATCAGCTGTATGAGATCTATGGATACCTGCTGGATCGTCTGCTCAGTGACGAGAAGCTCGGTCCCAAATTCAGAAAAGCGGGAATTATCATCAAATTCATATACACCGAACCTGAAGGCGAAATAACCATTGATCTTAAGAACGAGCCCCAGAAGGAGGGCTATTGCGGAACGTACTATCTCGGACCATGTGATCTTGAGGAAGATGTCTGGTCCAAGCAGACATGCGATCACTCCCATCGCTTCTGGCACGGCTTCGAAAATCCCATTGCAGCGGTGACCAAGGGAAAGGTCAAGCAGGGTGGAAAGGTAACTGCCATGCTCAAGCTGATGCCCATCGTCAAGCCTGCATTCAAGCTGTTTCCCGTTATTCTGAAGGAGATGGGATATGATAATCTGATTTTGACGAAAAAGTAGCACTCCTGAGATTAACTTATTTCCAGGAAATACATCAGCAGGCGATGCAATCGGTGTATGATAGCGTGCCCTCATTTGAATGAGCCGAACAGCGTCGAGGAAATTCATCGAATAGTCTTGGGGTTCCTCGCAGAGGCAGATCATTTTAATCGTTGTCGAAAGAAATATGAAGCCAGACAATTTGGATTATTTTAGAATGGACTTTAATATTTTATAAAATTCTTAAAATTTTACCCTCTTTGTATCCTGAAACTGTGTATTTGTTGGCATAGAATTTGAATAATAATATTGGACAACAAGCAACTAAATGAATCGGAAGCGGAATCACGAGCGCACAGGAATCGATAGACGCCCTGAAGAAGGAGATGGAGGAGATCAGGGGCTCGGAAAAGATATCAGGAATGATCAACCACCCGTGAGCATGGTTACCAGCTTAATCTCATCACCATCCTCAAGCTCATCATCCAGATCCTTCTTCTTCCCGTTGACATAGGAAACCATCTTCAACTTCTTCGGGATGCCGCCAAGCGTTTCTATCAGCTGCCGTGAGGTGAGGCCTCGGGTTACCTCCAGCTCCTGCCCGTTCGCATACTTGCGAATTACCCCGATGGGCCTTACCGTAATTCTCATCAGCACAGCGCTACCATATCACCTTCGCCTCATCACCCATATCGAATTCTTCCAGAACCGTCTTAACAGGAATCCCCTTCTCCGGATCCATCTGCATGAGCTGGTAAAACTTCTCCTTCATGCCGGAAAAGTTTATCTCAACACCCTCTGGTTCTCCGTCCCTCGCCGGTTCAAGCATTCTCGGCGTCAGATCATCATCTTGAGCGGTGCATCCAAGCCGGTAGTTTAAAAGCCGTTTCAGATAAAAAACTCTTCTCCCCGCGCGCATCATATCATCCTGATCCCAGCCGTATCCGGCAACGGTGTTAAAGAGCTCCACCCATTCGGGAATGGTAACCTCGCGATCGGCAAACTGACAGAAGCATGCGCTGTTCTCAAGAGCACCAATCTGAATCGAGATGACTGCTGTCTCCGGTTTGTATTCATCGGTCATCGGCTCAAGCTCGTACTCAAAGCCAATCTCAGGATAGAAGCAGGCCCCCATCTCCATGAAGAGCATGGGATCGGCAACATGACAGGCGCCCCGGGCGCTCATGGCATAGGTCAGTGCCAGACCGTGACCGCCGCCGCGGGGATCGTGCATCGGAGCTTCGAGTCCCTTGCTCTGAACGGTATATGCGCGTGAATTCTTCCCGATGGCGTCCGCCGCAGAACGGCTTCCTTCCGAGAGGAGCGTTCCCAGCTTCCCCTCACGGCGGGCAATCTTCGGTAAAACGACATCAATGACCGTTGCCATATCGCCCCAGTCAAGTGAAACGCCATCGGTATCTTCTTCGGTGAGATCGCCCCGTTCCCAGGCTTCCATTGCCCAGGCAATGGTCCCGCCTGCGGTGATGGTATCGATACCGATGTCATTGCAAACCCGGCCGGCCTTGCAGCACGCGGCAAGATCCATGGAGCCGAGCAGTGAGCCGAAGGAAACGATGGTTTCATATTCCGGACCCGGCCCCTCGGGAATGGCGAAAGGCCCCTCTTTCACCTCGACCACCCGCTTGCACGCAACGCCGCAATAGGCACAGGCTGCCGTTCTGGTAAGATAGGTGTCGGTAAGGGTGCCTCCGGTCAGGGCATCAGCCATCTCCTCCCAGAAATTCGAGGTCCAGTTCTTTATCGGAACATCACCATTGTACACTCCCCCTTCAAGGTTCGCCGCAGTGCCATTTTCATGGAGAACTGTCGATGCAAGAGCTTCTTTTATCTTCGAATTAAGCTCCTTTCGCAATTCTTCATAGCGCTTCGGATCCGCAAGCTTCATCTCCTTCTTGCTGGCGTGTATGACAATTCCCTTGAGATTCTTGGAACCCATCACGGCGCCGAAGCCCGTGCGCCCGAATGCGTGATGCCCCTCGTTTATGATATTCGCATACTTCACACCAGCCTCACCCGCCGGACCGATGAGCACGGTACGATAATCCTTGCCGTGCTTCTCCTTCAGGGATCGGTTGACCTCTTCGATTCCCTTTCCCCAGTACTCGGCAGCGTCAACAATGCTAACCCGTTCATCCTCGATGAAAATAAGGGAGGGTTTCTCAGCCCTGCCGGCGATAACTATACCATCGTATCCTGCATAGCGAAGCTCAGGGGCGAAATACCCGCCACAGGATGAATCACCCCATATCCCCGTCAGGGGAGAGCGACCGGCAATACAATTTCTGCTTGCCCCTGAAAGCTTCAGGCCGGAAAAAGGACCATTCATGAAGATAAGCATTGCTTCTGGCGAGAGCGGATCGGCATCAAAATCTGCATGTTCCCAGAAGTAGCGGGCAGCAAGACCGCTCCCGCCAATATATTTCTGATAGTATTCCTCCGGCAATTCAGCAATCACAAGATCACCGGAGGTAAGCTGTACTGTGATAATCTTTCCCGTATTGCCGTTCATATTGCTATCCCCTGTAATGAGATCTATTTCAGAATTTTATCTTCCATTCCCATCTCCTTTAAGGTGTTCTCATAAATCACTGCCACCTTCTTGAGCTTCGGAGCCAGTTTCAGAAGACCGGTTGCGGAACCCTTCACCTTGATCTTCTTGCGGGTAATGGCCATCACCGGGTTAAGTTTGTTCGACCAGGATCGATGGGCATCGTCAGCGGAGAGGCTCATGGTCAAGTCGGGGTCCCCATCCGGCTTCCCGGCACCGACTTTGACATCCCCCCCTCTGCAATCGACCCAGAAGGAGCAGTTGGGCCCGTCCTGCGTGTAATCAAACCATATGAGCTGATTGACCTTCTTCAGTCCACCCATCAGCTCTTCATCTTTCATCGAATTCTCGAAGAGCTTGACAAACGCGGATATCGGTTCTTTCTCATCTTTCCAGAACTCCATCGCGACCTCCTATTGTTATTGTATTATTGTGCCTTACGATAAAAATCTATTATGTTCTCCTCTTCGACGTATCTCGGATTGTAGCTAATCTGCCCATCGGCGGCAGCAAGCTCTACCAGCGGCATGAGCTTCTCCTCCTCCGCAGGAACTTTAAAGTCTTTCAGCGATTCGGTAAGACCAATCTCCTTCTTGAGATCCCGCACCGCCTGAACAGCCATCCGGGCGGCTTCAAGCGGCTTTTTGCCCGAAATCTCGATGCCCATTGCATCGGCAATTACCATAAACCGCTCGGGAACCTCTTCAATATTAAACTCCATTACGACGGGAAGCATGATGCTATTGGCGAGACCGTGTGGTATCCCGTACAGTGCCCCCAGGGCGTGCGCAGTTGCGTGAACAGCCCCGGTCATCGTGTTGATAAATCCCATACCGGCCATGTTGCTGGCCAGGAGCATGTTTCCACGGGCTGTAATATTACCCGGCTCCTTGACGGCTATGGGAAGATAGGTGAAGATAAGCCGTATAGCGTGAAGGCAGAGCGCATCGGCTATCGGTTCAGCAGCCGTCGAGGTAACGCTTTCAATCGCATGCGTCAGGGCATCCATGCCTGTAAAGGCGGTTATCTTGGGAGGGAGTTTCACCGTCAGCTCAGGATCAAGCATGGCGATATCCGCATTGCAGTAGGGATGGGTTACCGAGAGTTTCGCTTTGGCCTTCGTATCCAGCACGAC
Source organism: uncultured Leptospirales bacterium (assembly GCA_964652955.1). Classification (GTDB taxonomy): domain Bacteria; phylum Spirochaetota; class UBA4802; order UBA4802; family JAKQUI01; genus CAZZCF01. The sequence continues at coordinate 7,025 of CAZZCF010000102.1, read as the reverse complement.
CATGCCGTTGGTTACCTCGCAGGCGGTTCCCGCCGTGGTGGGGAAAGCGATATGCGGGGGTAATAGTTTTGCCCCTTCATGCAGTGCTGCCTGGTCCGCCAGCGGCTGAAAATCATCCTGCCCGTCACCGATCATGATATTGACGGCCTTCGCGGTATCCATAACGCTTCCGCCGCCAACAACGACCATCGAATCCGCTCCCTTATCGCGATAGAAACGGGCACCATCGTTGATGATGTCAATACGAGCATCCTGAAGTATCTTGTCGAAAATGCCCACCAGCTCGAGATTCTCGGCATTCCTTATCTCCTCGGCGACCATCTCGGCAACTCCTGCATCCACAAGACCCTTATCGGTATACATCACTACCTTTTCTCCGCCAAGCTCGCCCATCTCAAAACCTATTTCGGACCGCAGCCCCGGTGAGTACATTATTCTCGGTCTATTGACCCAGGCAAAAAACTGTTCAAAGGGTATATCCGGATATTTCATCATCTCCTCCTATATTTTATATATGAATGGGCAAAGGCAATGAAAAGAAGAATACGCGTGAAGAATGTAAGTTAACAATACCTTTTTATGTGCAACACGTCAAGACAAATATAATTCCAGAGGAGCTTGAAGCGAAGCCGTTATATTGAACCGAAAGCGTGTACCACTTCAGCTCGCGGGGAAAGTGTCATGTGGAAAGAGCTCATTTGCCTTAGAGCTGAAGATCCCTCCCGATGAGAATCTCAACCGTAACATCGGGAAGTTCCTTCTCGACCATCTCCTTAAAGGGTATCATGTCTTTCCCCCAGTTGTGCATGGGAACGACGATCTTCGGCTGCAGCAGCTTCACCGATTCGGTGGCCTCCGCAAAGTCCATGGTATAGGTTCCCCCCACCGGCACGCAGGCAACATCGAGATCCTTAAAATCCGTCATCTCCGGCATCTTCCCCGTATCGCCTGCATGATAAACTCGCTTCCCATCAACCGTAACAATATAGCCCAGCCAGCGATTCTCCTTCGGATGTGTCTCTTTCGTGGCGGTATAGGCGGGAACCGCCTCTACGGTAATAGCGCCGATGGTCGTCTGCTCGCCAATATCGAGCTGCACCACCGAGAAGGCTCCCTCGATTCGACATGTCTTCGGAATGACGACGGTGGTCCCTTCACCGGCGACTTTATTCACATCATCCGGTGAAAGATGATCAAAGTGATCATGACTGCACAACACTATAGCAGCCTTCTCCTCCTCACCGGTCAACTGATAGGGATCGAAATAAATAATAACCCCGTCATTTGAGATGAGCTGCATGCAGGCATGGGCAATCCATTTCAGCTTCATCGACGATACCTCCTGCAAAAATATCTATTCAACTCCATGAGCAATTGGTCACAACTCTGGTCCGGCATTTTCTATACGATTTCTGCATGATAGCGCTGCAGCGATTTGACCTGCGACTTCCCCTTCCTCCGTGCTGATATACCCTTTGCAGCAGCGAGGGCGGCTGCGGCAGTGGTTATGTAGGGTATTTTAAACTTTATCGCAGATTTTCTGATATAGGAATCATCCTCGAGGCTCGTCTTTCCACTCGGCGTGTTAATAATCAGCTGAATCTCGCCATTGGTAATTGCATCTACAATATGTGGCCGACCGTGACCGATTTTGTGAATGTGACTTGAATCAATCCCGTAATCGGCGAGAAAGAGCCTGGTGCCATCGGTTGCGACAATCGTAAAGCCGAGCTCCTTGAAAAGGCGTGCAACCTCCAGAACACCGGACTTATCCTTATCAGAAACGGTAATGAGAACAGTACCCGTGAGGGGCAACGGGAGCTGTGTTGCCTCCTGCGACTTGTAAAAAGCCAGTCCAAATGAATCGGCCAACCCGAGGACCTCTCCTGTAGAACGCATCTCGGGCCCCAGAAGCGGATCAACTTCGGGAAACATGTTAAAGGGGAAAACCGCCTCTTTCACACCGTAATGCGGAATACGGCGATCCTTCAGATCAAGTTCTGAAAGCTTTTTCCCCAGAACAATTTCGGTTGCAAGCCGTGCCATGGAGACATTACACACCTTGGAAACGATCGGCACGGTTCGTGACGCCCGAGGATTTGCTTCAAGCACATATACAATATCGTTAACGATAGCATACTGAATGTTCATCAAACCGATGACGTTGAGCTCAATAGCTATACGCTTTGTGTATTCGTAAATAGTGTCAATATGCTTGGGAGCAATGCTGATGGGAGGAATAACGCAGGCCGAGTCACCGGAGTGTATACCAGCCAGCTCGATATGCTCCATGACAGCAGGGACAAATGCATCGGTGCCATCGCAGATCGCATCTGCCTCAGCTTCAATGGCATTTTCCAGAAACTTATCGATGAGAATCGGCCGCTCAGGCGAGACATCAACAGCAACCTCGAGATAGTGTTCGAGCATCTCTTCATCCTCAACAATTTCCATCGCCCGCCCGCCGAGCACATAGGATGGGCGAACCATCAGCGGATAACCGATCCGCTCCGCTATCTCCATGGCCTCCTGAAAAGTACGTGCCATACCGGATTCGGGCTGCGGGATGTTCAGCTTCATCATCATTTTTCGGAATTGATCGCGATCCTCGGCGAGATCAATTGTTTCAGGCGAGGTTCCGAGAATATTCACTCCCGCTCTGGTAAGCTCGCTCGCGATGTTGAGCGGGGTCTGGCCACCGAACTGCACTATCACCCCTTCCGGTTTTTCATTCTGATAAATACTCAGAACATCTTCCACAGTCAGGGGCTCGAAATAGAGCTTATCCGAAGTATCATAATCGGTGGAGACCGTCTCGGGATTACAGTTCACCATAATTGACTCGTACCCGAGATCGCGGAGGGCAAAGGCCGCATGAACGCAGCAGTAGTCAAATTCGATTCCCTGACCGATACGGTTCGGCCCTCCGCCAAGCACCATCACCTTTTTCCGATCGCTGACCGTTATCCTGTTCGACGTATTGTAGGTCGAATAATAGTACACAGCGTTCTCCACACCGCTGACCTGAACTGGCTCCCATGCCTCGACAATTCCCAGCGCGGTGCGTTGTGTGCGAATCTCCTCCTCTTTACATTCGAGGAGCTGTGAGAGATATTTATCTGCAAATCCATCCTTCTTCGCTCGAATGAGGAGATCGTCAGGCAGCTTCTTCCCTCTGAAGGAAAGGAACTTCTCTTCCAGCTCAACCAGCTCCTTCATCTGCTCGATGAACCACGGCTTAATATAGGTCTTTTTATAAAGCTCTTGAACATCGGCTCCCTTTCGCAACGCTTCATACATAATAAACTGGCGATCACTCGTCGGCATGCTGAGCATCTGCATCAGCAGATCAAGTGATTTCTCATTGTAATTCCCGGCAAAACCGAGACCGTATCGATTAATCTCAAGGGAACGAATGGATTTCTGAAGGGCCTCCTTATAGGTTTTGCCGATGCTCATGACCTCGCCAACGGCACGCATCTGTGTACCGAGCTTATCCTCCACACCTTCAAATTTCTCGAAAGCCCACCGGGCAAATTTCACCACCACATAATCGCCGGACGGAGTGTACTTGTTGAGGGTGCCATCACGCCAGTAGGGTATCTCATCGAGGGTTAAGCCCCCTGCGAGGAGCGATGAAACAAACGCTATCGGGAAACCGGTCGCCTTCGAGGCAAGCGCTGAAGAACGGGAGGTCCGCGGATTAATTTCGATAACGACCACCCGACCCGATTCCGGATCGTGTGCGAACTGAATATTGGTGCCCCCGATAACCTCGATGGCTTCGACAATCTCGTAGGAATACTTCTGGAGGCGATGCTGTAAATCAACATCAATAGTCAGCATGGGGGCGGTGCAAAATGAATCACCAGTATGGACGCCCATGGCATCAACATTTTCTATAAAACACACCGTTATCATCTGATTCTTGGCATCACGGACAACCTCAAGCTCGAGCTCCTCCCAGCCGAGGACCGATTCTTCAACGAGAATCTGATTCACCAGGCTGGCCGAAAGCCCGCGCGCTGCAATAGTGCGAAGCTCCTCGATATTGTACACCATGCCGCCCCCGGTTCCTCCGAGCGTATACGCCGGGCGGATGACAACGGGATATCCCAGCTCATCAGCAACCCGTTCCGCATCCTCGACACTGTTCACTGCCATGCTCTTCGGCATCTCAATGCCAAGTCGCTCCATGGTCGTTTTGAATGCGGTTCTATCTTCACCGCGTTCAATCGCATCGACACTGACACCTATCATCCTGACATTGAAATCGTCAAGAACGCCAGCTTTCGCCAACTGGGCGGAAAGATTAAGCCCCGACTGTCCACCGAGATTCGGCAGGAGACCATCCGGTCGTTCCACCTCCACTATCTCGGTCATGGTACTGATATTCAACGGTTCTATATACGTCGCATCAGCCATGCCCGGATCGGTCATAATGGTGGCAGGATTTGAGTTAACCAGGACTATTTCGTACCCGAGACTTCGTAATGCCTTACATGCTTGTGTACCGGAATAGTCGAACTCACAGGCCTGACCGATAACGATGGGACCGGAACCGATGATCATAACCTTTTTAATATCATCCCGTCTCGGCACTGCAGAAACCTCCCCTTATCATTATTAATAGTAAATTGCATTCACGACCATACGATCACCCGGAAGACCGCTGTGCGCTCACCTGAGCACCTGTTACGGGTATGGGAAACCGGACATGTTTCGTATTGTAGCTCTATCCCTTTGGAACATTGATACGATGATTGGTAAAGAATGACGTTTTATGAAGACATTCGCAAGTAATGCTACCACTACGACACGTATTTCTTCATTATGTCCAAAATCATTTTATGAAATACGAAAACAGAGTTATCAATGATTCCCATAGTGAAAAAAACGTATATATGCCTGCACGGAAAATAACCAAATCCAGCTTATACAGGTGCCCATAATCTTCACCTCATGTCAATCTCTGTTTCGTACAAATAAAAAAAAATTGATCTGCTACTCTGTCAACATAACCGGGAATGGATCAGGAAGGCAATCGAAATATTCAGGAGGATCTCAATGGAAAGAGTAGTGTTGATTCAGCCGTTGTGCATTATTGTTTCGGTACTTCATGTGATGGATTCTTTCGTATCTTTTCAATAGCTTTCTCCACAACCTTTTCAACAGACCTTCTATATGTATCGGATTTCAAACGTTGTTTGTATATAACACCCTTGTACGAAAGAGTCGAACGATAATTCGGTTTGAGATGATTCAAAGCCAAAGCAGCCATGTCCAGAACACAATCCTGACATCGGCAGACATCTTTCCCCGCTCTGTTCAACTGCCGCTCAATCTCATCGATGACGACACTCTCGACTTCATTCACGAGCAGATCGAAATCGTATTTATCCTTGAAAGCCATCTCCTCTCCCGGGAATCATTTAAATAGAGTGCCCCGATAAACAACAGAAACATCCGCACCTACCCATGTAAAAAGGTACGGTGATAATGACATAAAGTCAAGAACTAATAATCACCGTGATAATCAAAAAGAGTGCCACTGCGATAGCACCGGCGGCCGGCATCTACGCATCCATACTGTTCGGTCAATACCTGCATATCCCGAGGGTAACATCTGCCACCATAGGTGAATTACATCGCTGGCAGCGGGGGCAAGATAATCGGGACGGCGGAATGGCGCGTTTTTATCCCCAATCAATCCGCACATTAAAAGCGAGCACACGAGAGAACAAAAACAGCCTGATAATACCGGTGGTAAAATTCGCGTAAAGAGAATTATACTTGCAATCAGGAGCGAACTTCATTATGTATCAAAACAGGTGTTTAAGAGGGATATCCATCCCATTCTGTTGATACCGTATCCGAGTGTCCTTCTCGGAGCCGTAGGGCGAGATTCAGTAATTTTTCCGAGAATTGCTCACTCCCGAAACAGAATATCAACACGCCGGGAGCGTTTGATGGCAAAAAAGATCCTCATCGTAGAGGATGAAAGCATTATCGCGCTGGACATCAAGCATGCCCTTGAACTCAAAGACTTCGATATTGTAGGCATTACCACGAACGGGATCGACTCCCTCCGTCTCATCGAAGAAAACAAGCCCGATATCGTCCTGATGGATATTATGCTCGAAGGCGATATGGACGGCATAACGACAGCCGAGGAGATAAAAATCCGCCACGATATTCCGATCATTTACCTGACCGCACACTCCGATGAAAACACGCTGAACCGTGCGAAGGCAACCGAACCCTACGGCTATATACTGAAACCGGTCAACGAAACCGAGATGTACTCCAGCATCGTCACCGCCCTTTACAAGCATGAGCTTCAAATGAAACTCAAGGAGAGTGAGATCAGATACCGAAACCTCTTTGAGAATGCCCAAAACGGCGTGATTATCCTCCAGCCCCTTCAGGACGGAGCAGATTTCACGCTGATCGATATAAACAGGGCAGCAGAGCGAATTGATCGCATTAACAGAGAGGAGTTCATCGGCAAGAGTATTACCAGGATGTTTGCCGGCATACGGGAATCGGGTCTCTTCGATGTTATTCAACGTGTTTACAGGACCGGAGAACCGGAGCATCATCCTGCATCCTGGTACTGTGACGAACGAGTATCGGGATGGAGGGAAAGCTCAGCATACACGCTTCCCACCAATGAGATCATTCTCATTTACGAAGATATTACCGAGAAGAAAGAAACAGAAGACGCGCTTCGTCAATCTGAAGAGAAGTTCCGTGCCTTTACCGAGAGCACTCCCTGTGCTATCTTTATCATTCAGGGAGATCGTTTCCAGTACGTTAATCCTGCATTTACCACAATGTCCGGCTATAGGATTGACGATCTTAAGGACAAGAATTTTCTCGATATCATTCATCCTGATTTTCGGGAGCTGGTACAACAAATCGGCAAAGCTCGAATGGAAGGGAACACCGCCCCTGCCCGGTACGGATTCAAGGTAATCACCAGGAGCGGCGATGAGCGCTGGATAGATTACTCAGCAACAATT
>CAZZCF010000101.1:0-16071 GCA_964652955.1 uncultured Leptospirales bacterium | reverse complement strand
GTGGCGACTTTTTCTTTGGCTACTTTCTTTTTCGTCGGTAAAAAAGAAAGTAGCAATTCCCTCTCTTTCCAAAGAGGATCCCAGATTAAATCCATTATTATGATAAATAGGGAGTTCAAACGGCCGGGAGAAGTATGCATGTTGATTAAAAGGTCGTGAATCGCTCTCTCACAGGGAAACGCCGTGCTTCTCCATGAACTGCCGGTACTTATAAATCTTGCATGCGACGCGCGAAGCCCGTTCGGCGCTGGGGAATGAGGGGATGCCTCCCTCGATGAGCTTGTCGACAAAACCTGCCCGTATCCCTTCAAGCTCGGGATTGTTCTGGAAAATCCTCGGTATGACGATAACGACGGGCTTCTTCACGGTGGCGAGTCCCTTCACCATGACGCGGACGCTCTCATCCCAGAGCTCCTTGACCATGAACCGGGACATCTCCGGATACTGGCATACGAGAACGATGTCGACATTGGGATCCAGTGCCGATTGCGTCGCGGCATTGACGAATATATTCGGATCGAAGCCGAACATCCCCAGATCGATTGGATTTCTGGTCGAGGTGTTCACCTGAGAGATATCACGGGCAATCTTGTCCCTAACCTCGGGCGAAAGGGTCGGAACGGAGAGCCCGTTCTGGCTCACCGCGTCGGTGAGCTCCACCGAGCTTCCACCACCTGCAACCGCAATGCAGGTCCGGAGACCGCGGGGGAGAAAGCCGAACCGCAATGCGAAGAGAATATCACCCATCTCCTCCTGTGTCTCTGCATTGATTACGCCGAGCTGGCTCATGATCGAATCCCACACCTGTGCGGGGATGGCCATCGCCCCGGTATGGCTCTGCGTCGCCCGGGTACCCTCTTCCGATCTCCCCCCTTTCCAGAGAATCAGCGGTTTCTTCTTCTCGAGAATGATATACCGCGCCAGCTCCTTGAACCGCCTGCCGTCCTTAATATCCTCAACGTAACCGCAGATGTATTTTATGTTCTCATCGTTTGCGAAGTATTCCAGAATATCCTCGTTGGTGATATCCGCCTGATTGCCGACGCTTATCACCTTGTTAAAGCCGATCTTGAGGGAGATGCCTCTTATCAGAAAGTTCAACGCATGGCCGCCCGACTGCGAGAAGTATCCCACATCGCCAGGCTCAGCCTGTTTGAGGGGAGGATAGTAGACGACTCCGGATTCCGAGCAGTGAACACCGATGCAGTTCGGACCGATGATCCTGGTCTTTCCCCGTCGAGCGATCTCGACGAGTCTCTTCTCCAGATCCTGCTCGCCGAGCTCTGAGAACCCCGAGGTGAAGACGAGAACGAATTTCGTCTTCGCACGGACACAATCCTCGAGAACGGGGAGAACCCTCTCACGGGGAAGCATGATATAGGCGTAATCAATCTCTTCCGGAATGTCGCTGATGCTGGGATAACATTTTATACCGTGAATCTCCTGATGGTTCGGATTCACCGGATAGAGATTTCCCGTGTAACATTCCCGCAGGCTGTTGAAGAAACCTGCCCGATCACGCACTATCTGCGGAGATGCGCCAATAACCGCTACCGTCTTGGGATAAAAGAGGGGATCCAGATCAATCATACTAATTGTTCACCTTCTCTCTCAGAATGTTCTTACTTTTGTACAGGTGGAAGGTCAGATGATAAAACCGGAAATTACTGAGCTGGTTCCTTCAGAACAACCAGCGCATCAACGGCAACCGGTTTATCGCCTGCTATGATAAGGGGATTAATATCAATTTCGGCAATCTCGTCAAATTCCACTCCGAGATTTCCGATACCGACGAGCGCCTTCTTGAGCAGCTCCCGGTCGGCCTTCGGCTGTCCTCTGAACTCATCGAGCAGCTTCTTCGTCTTAATCTCCTCGAGCATCTCCTCTGCATCGATCTCGGTAATCGGGGCAACCCGGAAGCTTACATCTTTTATAACCTCCGTAAAGATGCCACCGAGTCCGAACATGACACAGGGACCAAACTGCGGGTCTCGGCTCAATCCGATAACGAATTCTCTATCACCCTTGACCATCTCCTGTATCAGGACACCTTCGATCTCGACGCCCGCACCGGCAATTTCATCATAGGCCTGTGCAACTTCTTCCTTCGTCCTGAGATTCAGGCGAATCATGCCCATTTCCGTCTTGTGCGTCAGGTTATGGGATGACCCCTTCATGGCCACCGGGTAGCCAATACCCTCAGCGATCTTAACGGCATCATCTTTCGAGGTTGCGAGCTCTTCCTTCGTTATCGGCACGCCAACCGATGCCACAACTTTTTTCGATTCGTATTCCGAAAGAGCCTTCTGCCCGTTCTTGAGAGCCTTCTGCAGTAATTCCTTCATCGTGTATCTTCCTGTTATTTAATATCACCTCATTGCGCTCGTACACATTCCGGAGAACAGTACCTCTCACTCCTCCTCGCTCCCGCACTGTGCGGGAGTGCTGCTCACGGTACCGGCGAACGTTTTATATACAGATCACCGATAAAATAATACCGCATAAAGTCAAGTACTAATCATTAAAAATATATACCGTTTTGCCGCTGATGATCGTCCTCTCCGGGAGCGGGCTTCCGCTTCAGAGTGCTCGCGGCTTACTCCCCGGGGAAGCTCGGTCAGGATTATATCTTGAGAATCCTCCTCGCGTTCTCACCCAGCCACTTCGCTTTGACCTCATCTTTCAGGGGAAGTGAATCAATCTCCGCTATGCTCCTTCCGAAGTCCTGTGCGGGCCAGGCGGTCGCAAAGAGTATCTTATCCTGAAGGAGGGTATTCCCGTATCGCAGCATGGTTTCCCACCCCGAGCCGGGAGCACCGATATACTTCGGATTGATAGCAGAGATATCGGTATACACATTTGCATGTCGCCACAGGAGGGCCATCATCTCATTCACCCAGGGCCACCCGCCGTGGCCGGCGATAATCCGCAACTCCGGGAAATGCCCCGCCACCTCGTCCAGATAGAGCGGGCGACCGTAATCCATGGTCAGCTGAGGAACGAAGTTCAGCGCCGAGTGAATCCAAATCGGGACATCGAGTTCAACGCACTTCGCATAGATCGGATAGTACCGCTTGTCATTGCTGCGCAACTGATGCAGCCAGGGCTCAAGACAGAGACACTTCATGTCCCACTCTCTTACGGCGTGCTCGAGGTCCCGCACGGCAGTCATTCCCTTGTGCGGATCGACCGCTCCCATAAACATGAAGCGATCGGGATGGGCCTGTGCAAAGCGGGCAACGGTCTCATTGGGGACAACCATAGCCATAGTGGTCTCTGCATCCTCGGCGGTCAGAAGCACCCGGTCGACCCCCGCTTCATCCATGAGCCCGAGAAGAAATCCACCGGGATCATCGAGAACGGCATCCATCATGGACTTCTTATCCTCGTCCCCGTAGAGCTCGGTATATTTTGCAAAGGGTCCTGCAGGATTTGCAAATCCCTCTACGGTCTCCTTCAGGGGGGGGATAACACATACGTCGACAATATACCTTTTTGAATCACCCATTCGCCACTCCTTCTGTTGATTTCGCCCCTCTGCGCTTATAGCCGATTATGAGCGGCAATTCGACTGCAGCTTCTGCCGATTATCGCATTGAACGGTACCGGCGATCACGCGCTCCCGCACCAGCGAATGATACAATCAGCGATGACCGCTGATGCTTGAACGAGCTGCTCCACCGGCACCCATTCATCTTCAGTATGTGCCTGATAGATGCTCCCGGGACCGTACATAACGGTCGGCGTTTTCGGCTCGATATTCAAAAGCTGCTGCATATCGGCAGGACTCGATAATCCGCAGTGCACCGGTTTTTCCCCGAGTACATCGTGTATGGAATCACCCACCGCCCGAACGAGCGGATGATCTTCATCCAGTGCTCCGGGGTAACTCCTGCCACCCAGAATAACCCAGCTCACGACGGGAGGATGCTCGCGAAACCAGGGATCATCAGCGGTCGCCGTGGAGATGATCATCTCCTCCATCTCACGTGCAATACGCTTCGGATCCTCCCCCGGCATCACCGTCGCCCGTGTCCAGACCTGAACGGCACTGGGGACGCGGCCGATATTACCGCCGTCAACTCTCGTGATATTTATCACCGGCGAAGATGCCGGCGTCTCCGGTGCATGCGCGAAGAGCGGATGGGGGACGCTGCGCTTTCGATACGCTCGCCACTTCTCAATTCCCCGAACGACGGCATAAGCCTTCTCGACGGCATTGACCCCCTTCCATGAGGTCGTTCCGTGTGAGCTCACCCCCGAAACGGTGATGATACCATAGACGCCGCCGGTCAGTGCCCTCGCAATGGAGAGCTCCGTCGGTTCCGCGATGAGACACCCGTCAGCCTGTATGCCTTTAGCCTGCAGAGCGAGGATCCCGTTCCCCGGCCCCTCCTCCTCGATGACACCCGACACGATGAGATCACCCTTCAGCCTGACCCGCCCGACGATCTCCCTGACTGCCGAGAGACAGGCGGCGGCGCCCCCTTTCATGTCACAGGAACCGCGACCGTAGAGGAGATCCCCCTCAACGGTGGCTTCCCAGGGGGGCCTGCTCCAGGCTGCCGGATCCGCATCGACCACGTCGAGATGAAAGTTCAGCATGAGGCTCCGTCCGCCGCCGGCTCCTCGCAGGATTCCGACGACATTGGGTCTCCCCTCGTAGGGGAAGGTGTAGCGGTAGAAGGCATCGGGATAGCGCCGCGTCATTTCGTCCGGATCAATCTCAAAGGAATCGACTTCAAATCCGCAGCGGGAAAGCCAGTCTATCAGCCACCGGGCCATTGCACCCTCGCTCCCTGTCGGCGAGGGTATCGATATCATCTCTCCCAGAAGTGAAATAATGTCACCACGGGAGCTCAGCAGTTTCGATACGATTTCATTACCATTCATAAACAGCGCTCCAGCATTTCCCTCTACCTCCTGCTATAATCTTTTTTCCTGCTCCCGGCGCTGAAGATCAGGATAATTTACGCCCTCCCCCGCCGAAAGAGGAGATAATAGCCGCAGCCAACGACAATCCAGCCGAAATAGACGCCAAGCGCCCACGGTTTCAGAATGGCCAGTGAAATGAGCCAGGTGGGAATGACCGCAACAATGGCAATTATCGGAACAGCGGGGTAACCGGGAACACGGTAGGGCCGATCGAGATCCGGTTCTTTTCTTCGCAGCACAATGAGCGTTATCGCGACGAGCAGATAGCATATCAGCACCGACGATGCAGCGGTATCGAAGAGGACGATAAGCTCCTTGATAAAGCTCCCCGCGACGCCAAGCAGTCCCAGAAAGATGATGCCGACAGAGGGGACATGAAAGCGCTGATGAATGCGCTCAAAGGCCGATGGCAGCTCGTTGTCCTTTGCCATTGCCATAAGCAGCCGGGATCCACCGACGAGAAATGCATTCATAGTCGTGATGAGACCGCAGACACCGGCGATAATGATAATGGTTGGCCCCTTCTCCCCAAGTGCCTTCAGTACCGCCGGTATAATCGGAATGTGCTCCGTGCTCTTGGCAATCTGCTCCCAGGGGACGAGACCGGCCGTCACAACGATGACCATAACGTACACGAAGCCGACAAAGAAGATTGATGCCGGTATGATAAAAACCATCTTCCGGATGGGTGCATCAACCTCCTCGGCAGCCTGGGGCAGCACATCGTAGCCCATATATGCCAGCATGGCAATCGGAATCATGAGGAAAATCCCCCCGACTCCTCTGCCGAAGAATGGCTCGAAGTTCGAGAGATCAAGGGCAGGGAGGCCAGCAAAAACATAGATGAGGATGCCCACAAAGAGCGCAGTTGTCAACAGGAACTGCACGATACCGGAGAGGCGGATGCCAATCAGATTGATAGCGGTAAAGAGAATGGCCGCCGTAACACCGATAACCGTTGGGGAGAATTGCGGGAGGATCCCATTAATGAGCTTGCCGATAATGATGCACTCTCCGGGCATCATTGCGGCATAGGCGAGAACGAGTATCCAGCCGGTAATGAAGCCCGGGAATTTCCCCAGCCCCCTTTTACATAGATATACTCCCCGCCAGCATAGGGCATCGCCGAGCAGAGCTCCGCAAAGCAGAGACCGATAAAGAGGCTGAGAAAGGCGGCGATTGCGAGCGAGAGCACGACTGCCGGTCCCGCCCGGTCGAGCAGCACGTTTGCGAGAATCGCCCACGCCATACCGACCATCGCTCCGGTAATGAGAGTAAAGAGGGTAATCAGGGTAAGTCCACGAACTAACGTCGATTGTTTTTCCATAATAGTGTTCGCTCCTTGCCTCAAGTTTTTTACTCGTGATACGTTATAGGTAATAGATAATAGGGTATATGTTATCAGATTATTATTTACAATTACCTAATCACTAATCACCAATCACTATTCACTATTCACGCATTTGCGAATCTATTACTACTCTCAGCATAATATGACTGACAGCTTTCAAACAAAGTCTATTTCTTATCGTCCTTCTCATATACCCGCTCGAAGTTATCCACCTTGTACTGCGATCGCTCGAGGGTGTTCGGCAGAACCATCTTAACAACCGGGGTAAATACGAGCTTCTCCCGCATGGTCCGCCTGAGCTTCTCGGCCAGCTCATCTATCTTCTCCTGTGGATAACCCTCACCGTATTCGATCTTCAATTCGAGATTGGTATCCACCACCGGTCCCGGTTTATAGAGAACAATTCTGAACTCACCGGTGGTTTCAGGAACAAAGGATGCGATGACATCCCGTACCGCGGCAGGATAGACATTAACCCCCTTCACCTTGAGCATGTCGTCGGTGCGGCCCAGAACGGTAAACCGGAACGAGGTTCTCCCGCAGGAGCACTTCGACGTGTAGACCCGGACCATGTCCCGGCAGCGATAGCGGATAACGGGTGTTGCTTCGCGATCGATGGTCGTATAAACGATCTCTCCCTCCGCACCGTCAGCCATGGGCACCGGCTCCAGCGTTGCCGGGTCAATCAGCTCGGCCAGCACGATCCCATGAGCGCAGAAGTGCATCCCCTCCGATTCTCCGCACTCACTGGCCAGATCCGCGGCCACATCGGCAAGGCCGTAATAATTCCTCGCCACAATGCCCCACTCATCTTCGATCCGCTTCCGATCCTCGTCGGCCAGTGCCTCGCCGGCCATGAATCCCTTGGTGAAGCTGAGATCCCGGGGATCCTTCTTTATCTCTTTCCGGACATACTCGGCGAGGAATGTCGTCGCTGACGGCGTGGCGAAGAGTATGGTCGGCTTCAGATCGAGAATGAGCTGCATCAGCTTCTCAATGCCGGTGGTGGCCAGGGGAGCGGGAATGACGCACACACCCATTGCTTCCGCAGAGACCGCTTCCGAGAGCCCGCCAACGAAGAGGGTGAAGTTGGCCGGGTTGATAAATGAGTCCCCCGGGCGTATGCCGCCTGTCCACGCATGGCGGGCGAAGAGCTCCTTCCAGTTATCGGCATCGCGTGCCGTGAGGCCGACGTAGAGCGGTCGTCCGGTGGTACCGCTCGTTCCCTGAACCCGCACAATTGAAGGAAAGGGGGCGCACTGATGCCCGCCGAGGCCGCCATCCTCGCTCTGTGTTACTCGCAGATCGTCTTTGGTGGTAAAGGGGAGCTTGATGATGTCCTCTCGGGATCTGATATCACCCGGCTTCACGCCGGCTTCTTGAAACTTCTTCCGGTAAAAGGGGGAATTATCGTATATATACCTGATCTGCTTCACCAGTATCCGCGACTCCATTTTGTTGAGCTTCTTCTTCGAAATCGTCTCCATCTCTTCATTCCAGTACTTTCGATCCATAAACGCCTCCTCATTGTCGTTGAATTATGTAAGTGAATATACCACGATATGAGCCGAGAGAGAAACCGGTTGAACAGACGAAGCCTTTTTGCGAAACACTCACGGCGGACTGTACCCGCCCGCAAGAAGAGCTCAGATCAGATTATGAACGCCGTAAAACCGGCATTTACCCAGATCACCCGATTTACATACCGGTTCTCTCAGACAGCGAGCCCGGAGCGATATGACGTCGCGCCTGCCAGTGTGCACGGGATGCGCGGGGAAAAGCAGGTCACGAAAACATCAAATTAACAGCTTCAGGATGTCCCCCCATTAACCAGGAGATGATCCCTGAAGTAACCGTATTGATCAATAAGGCTCACTCCCGGTGAGCCAGGGCCGCTTCTCGCCGACGAATCCTGTTATCTCTTCGTATATAAGCTGAAAGGGGAGATCCGATTGCGGTTCATACTTTTCCAGATATTCGATAAAGGGTCTTCCCTTCAGATCGGTATCAGGCAATACCGCATCATCCTCACCGTTAAACTCAACGAGGCGCAGATCGTTCTTCTCGCACAGCTTCCTGTCAAAGGTTGCAGCCACGCTTATCCACTTTCCGTCCAACAGGAACTGGTTGTAGCCATGAAAGGGAAACACATTATCGCCCAGAACCTCCACTATCTTCCCGGGTACCCGGTGATTTCTGATCTTGGCAAATGCCAGTCGACCGGGAATTCCCGCAGCACGCCCAAGCGCTGCGAGGAGCACCGCCTTCTGCACACAGTACCCCTTTTTCCACTGAAGGATTCGTGACGCGATGAAGTCCTCCTCGAAGGTTGAGCTCATGTAGAGATTGTAGCGGATTTCATCCCTGACAAAATAGAAGAGTTGGACTGCTTTCTCCTGATCGCGTGAGCAATCCGCAGTGAGCTCCCGTGCGGTTTTGATTATCTCGCTGTTCTCGCTATCGATTGTATAGGTCGGCTGCAGGTACTCTCCTGATTCATTCATCCGTTATTCCTCTGGAAGGCTGAAAAAGTGATACGGCACTGACACTGAAAAGTCAAGAAAAAATCGGTGAACTGATACTGAGCCCCGTATACCCCGCCGATAAAAAAGTGATTGCCAAAATTATATCAACCTGAACAGATGCATGATGTCTGAAGCATATAGAGAAAATGAATATCTCGTTCAAATCCCATCAAACAAAAGCGATTGTACCATTGTTCGATCCTGAAGGGAAATGCGAAGAATGCAGTTAGAGGTACTAATCTTATGAGCTACGTGTGCATACTATTCACCATCGGATTGATTATTCTCATTCACGAGACCGGGCACTTTATCGCTGCCCGATTAACCGGGATACCGATAGAGCGATTCTCTGTCGGCTTCGGTCCGAAGCTTTACGCTCACCGGGGGAAGCACACCGAATACCTGATATCGCTCATACCGTTAGGGGGATATGTCCTTCCCGCAACCACCGAAGCCGACTTCTACAAAATCCCGGTTTTACGGCGCATCGTATTCTCACTGGGGGGACCCGTTGCCAATATAGGCTGCTCCCTGCTTATGCTCGCGATTGCACTGATAATACAGCAGGGCTTCTCGTTCACCGCGATATTCGTAAAACCGCCCGCGATTCTCAGCAGCCAGGCAGTAGCAATCGTCTCCGCACTACCGCAACTCTTTTCGAGGCCGGAAAGTATCTCCGGGATTGTCGGCATTGTCTCGCAGGGGGGAAAGCTCATCGGTGCGGAACCGCTCACCCTCCTGCGTTTCGGGGCATTTCTCAGCCTGAATCTCGCCATCTTCAATCTCCTGCCGATACCGGCTCTTGATGGCGGCAAGATTCTCCTCTTTCTGCTGGAGAAAATTCATCCCAGGCTGGTAAAGCTGCATATGCCCCTCGCTCTTGCCGGATGGGGCCTCATTGTCCTGTTGATGATATACGTAACCATTCTCGATGTACAGAAGCTCCTGGCCTGATATAATTCCGAAAGAGTCCATCAAGGAGGTCCGCCCTCTCGAATTCGTCAGAGCAACGTGATCAGGAGGGCTTCGAAAAGAGCGCCTGCGCCAGCAGACCGGCGAGGGAGGCGACCAGCATTCCGACCCCGGCGGTTGCAGCATCATCTCAGATTCTGCTCAGATATTCACCATATCTCGTCAATGCCGCCAGGGCATTGGCACCCCTGAGCGGTGAAGTGAGAAGGAGAATCCCATTCTTCTGAAGAGCCTCAACAAATGAGCCGCGCTGATCGATTATCCCCTGGTCAACCACCGGCACGATAGGCTTTCGGAAGGTTTTTATGAGATCAGTGATACCCCGGGCTATCTCCTCATCGGCTTTTATGAAGATATCGCCGAGCTTCTTCATCTCGTAAAGATCCGAATAGGGCGAGTTTTTGATGGCGCTCCCGCGCACCGATCCGTACCCCACACCGAGCAGCATGACGGAGTCGATGTACTCGCAGGCGAGGAGGGTTTTCAGGCACTCAAAGAGAGCACCCTCCTTCATGCCCGCGACAGTATCCACGGGATTTCCCCTGCTCCACCAGGGGGGCAGCAGGGTATCGAGCGTGGCGACCGTTTCGCTTGCAAGGCGAACAACCTCAAGACCCGCCCGCTCAAGGGCATCGGCAGCAAGAACGCCCCAGCCACCGCCGAGGGTCAACACGCCGACACAACGGCCCGTCGGTCTCGGTTGAGAACACAATACCGTTGCAAAATCCTCAACCTCCTCAATACCGCGTGCCCGGAGTGCACCTGTCTGCGAGAACGCCGCGCTATAGACATCGTCACGACCGGTCATGGAGCCGGTATGAGAGGCGCTGGCGGAAGCGCCGGCACCGGTTGACCCTGATTTGAGAACAATCACCGGCTTCTTCCGGGTCACCCGTTTCAGGGTGTCCAGCAATGCCCTTCCATCATCGATTCCTTCGATATATGATATAATGAGCTCCGTTTCGGGATCTTCGCCGAGATAGTGCAGAAAATCAACAGTGCTGAGATCGGCTTCATTCCCGCTCGAGATGGACCGGCAGATTCCGAGACCGCGACGTGTCAGGGCCCGAACGAGCGAATAGCCGACATTACCGCTCTGAGAGACGATGGAAACGGGACCGGGCTCCGGTACAATCGCGGGCATCAAAACGGTAAGCCGTTGAGGAATCATGCTGATCAACCCCATGCAGTTCGGCCCCATGAGCCTGATTCCATGCCGTTTCACAAAGCGTGCTATCTCCCGTTCGAGCTTTCGACCCGATTCACCCGTTTCCGAAAACCCCGCGGTAATCACCACGCAGGCTCTGATCCCCAGCTGCTGCACCTCTTCCAGCACGCTCATTACGTTCCGGGCCGGCACCACAATGACAACGAGATCAACAATCTCCGGAATGTCGCTGAGCCGGGGATACACCGGAACATTGAAAATATCCTTCTCGCCGGGATTGACAGGATAAATCCTCCCCTGATACCCTCCGAGAAGCGTGTTATGGAGGATGATGGCACCCCATTTTCTGAAATTGCGGGAGGCACCGACAATAGCCAGCGACTGCGGGTTAAAGAAAGAGATGATATCATCGGGAATAACTTTCATCGCTCATCTGCTCCTCTATGATTCTCCGATCATGCATCCTCGTTTTCATTACTGTTTGAGGAGGGGAATTCTGTTATCATCGAAAGCAGCACTACCGTGAACAACAGTAGAACGGTCAAGTGCGAAGTCAACAACAATGTCGTACGACATGCTGATTCGCACTGCAATCACTTGAGAATGATTTGTTTGAACAGTCGGGATGTCTATCCGAAAAGGGTGATTGTATACGCTACCGCGATGAGCGCATCAGTAACCAGCACCACCATAACATTCAATCCGAGAGCGGGAAGGAGCCTTTCGGTATCGTTTCCATGTCTTATTGCTATCATCGCAGCGATTACCGCCACAGGGAGCGTCAGCAGGGCGACGAGCACCCATTTCGTCGCAATACCCAAGATCGGCAGGAGTATGATGCAGGAAAATACCATCAGGAGTCCGAAGCTATACAGATACGCTGCTCGCTCCCTCCCGAGGAATATGACAAGATGATATCGCCCCCCTCCCTTGTCAGCTTCGGCATCGGGAAACTCATTCAGGAACAGGAGGAGGCTTGTCAGTATGCCGGGAGGTATGGAGATCAGAAGCACTTCAAGCGGAATCAACTCGGAAAGCGGCAGCGATGGAGTACCGGTCATACCGATGTAGCTCCCCACGACAACAGCGGAACCGAGTGTGAGCCCCGCAAAGAGCTCTCCCAGAAGCCATCGGGCAAGAAAATCGGTATAGAATACTATTGCGATACCCCCCATTCCCATCAGCACTAAAATGAACCAGTGGGAGCGCACACTGAAATAGATGCCAATGGAAAAGGCGGCGAGGAGCGTGCCGATGGCAGCGCCAAGCACAGCCCGCGGGCTCGTCCTGGACGCCTGCAGCATGCCGCTTCCGCCGCTGAAGGGCGTTCGCCTGGTATGATCGTCAATGCCGGTGCGGTAATCGGAGTACTCATTGAAGAGATTAACCGAACTGTGGGCCAGAACAACACCGATAACGAGAAGAAGCGCGTGCAGTATATCGAAATGTCCCGTACCCGCCCTACTAATCCTCGAAGCGGCGAGGGCGAGCCCGATACATACGAGCAGGACGGCGAGGATCAGAAAATTCCCCCGAACCTGCGCTGTCCAGACCCTGATCCTGTTGCTAGTATCTTCTTTCATATATGATTACCCGGTAAAGAGAATAAAAAACGAGATACGTGCTATCTGCGATGAGATCATCATGGTAACAGTGAATAGTTAAAAGCAAACCGTGATGGGTAATTTCATTATCGTGACGAGAAACCGGCTGCCCGTTACTCGTCACCTCTCACCCGTCACGAGCATGAAGCATTTCCAAAACACTTTTTTTCATATCGAACTGATAAAAAATGCTTTTATCCTATTCCATGCGCGCAGGGAGAATCACAAAAACGAGGTTTTAGAAATGTCTCTCCCGGCACGAAAAACACCGTTTCCAGAAATGCCTTTATAAACATCTATACGGGAAGAGCTCGCGTATATTCACACGAGAAATGCCCTCCTCACCCGCATTGAAGAGACGGATGCAGCTCTCCCGGTATAGCGGCCTCGTATTGCCGAAAGGCCATACCGCTCGGAGCTGCAATTCCCTGACTCAGGAACCCCTGACTTTACCGAAATGCAATGCGAGCCCTATAGCGACGGCAAGTGCACCGATAAAAATGAGGAGAACGGAGAGTGAGAATCCACAGACAATACCCCCGACCCAGTAGATCAGAATATAGCCAATGACGAAATTAGTCATTCCCCAGAGCACATTCACCAGCGGTGACGATTCACCCACACCGGGCGGTTTCGCAAAGGGGCTCTGAAACTTGCTCCCCGAGATGCCCATCACGAAATGCGGCACTCCGTTTGCGAGAAAAGCGCCCGCAACGATGTAAGCGAGACAAACATACCAGGCCATAGCGATCCTCCTTGAAGCGTAAATATGGTGAGCCCGTATCAAATATTGCGCAATTCAAAGTGCAATCATTAACCTGTCATTCCATGCGGTCAACTCCTTTTCAGTCGTGCACCCTCCTCATACCTACGAGCGAAAATCGCCCGGAATCACCCTCTTCGTCAAAGCAGAGATGATGCAAATATTGTTGACAAAGGAAACTTATCATGGCTTATCGAAGCGCAGGCCCTTGCTCACACATCACGCTCGTCGTTTTCCTCTTCTCCGTCAGGAATTGAAATTATCCATTGCAAAATGGTCGATTCCGTATCCTCATGAGGATAAGAGTGCTGAAGAAAAAGGAGGACGCATGGTTTCGGGAACGGCGTCAATTGCCATCCTCATACTGGCCATTGCCCTTATTATACTCCTCACCTCACGATATAAAGTGAATGCCTTCATCGTGTTACTGCTCGTATCGATACTCTACGGGCTTCTGGTGCAGATGCCGCTTCCTGAAATCATCAAGCATCTCCGGGATGGCTTTGGGAAAACGCTGGGATATATCGGCATCGTCATTATCGCCGGCACCATTATCGGCACCGTGCTTGAAAAAACAGGTGCAGCTCTCTCGATGACCAACGCCGTACTGAGAATACTGGGCAAGGAGCGTTCGCCGATGGCAATGAGCGTTGCAGGGTATATTGTCTCCATTCCCGTTTTCTGCGATTCCGGATATATCATCCTCTCGCCCCTGAATAAAGCGCTTTCCCGGGAAACGGGGAAATCGATGGCGGTCATGGCCGTCGCGCTCGCTTCCGGATTGTACGCAACACACTGTCTCGTTCCACCGACTCCGGGTCCCATTGCCTCGGTCGGCATTCTCAAAGCCGATCTCGGAACGGTTATTGGCCTCGGACTGCTCGTTTCGATTCCTGCAGCGCTTGCCGGGTATTTCTGGGCGACCCGCTATGCACGGCGATATCCCGTTGATCCCGATCTGGATGAATCCTTCGATTCGCTGATGGGAAGATACGGGACACTTCCGAAAGCCACCCTTTCCTTCGCACCGCTTCTGATCCCGATACTGCTCATATTGCTGAAATCGCTTTCTGACTATCCGACAAAACCTTTCGGGGACGGGTTCGTCGCCAGGCTTTTCAGCTTCATCGGGGATCCGGTTATTGCGCTGATCATCGGGGTCGGACTTTCCTTATTACTCGTCAAGCGGGAATATTTCAGGGTGGCAATAAGCGACTGGATGGCAGACGGTATTAAGAATGCGGCATTGATACTGGTAATAACGGGTGCCGGTGGCGCCTTCGGGACCATTCTGCGGGCATCGCCGATAGACGATTTCCTCGGGAGCTCACTGGCCCGGGTGAATATCGGGATACTCCTCCCCTTCCTGATTGCCGCGGCAATAAAAACATCCCAGGGGTCCTCCACCGTTGCCATCATCACCACATCGTCGATAATGGCTCCGCTACTCGGAGGCCTCGGGCTGAATCCATCATTAACCGTTCTGGCAATCGGTGCCGGATCCATGACCGTCTCGCACGCAAACGACTCCTATTTCTGGGTGGTATCCCAGTTCTCGAATATGGATGTCTCCACAGCGTACAGAACGTACACCTCGGCAACGCTCATTCAGGGGCTCGTTTCGATAATCGTGATAGCAATCCTGTCGCTCTTCTGAAAATGGCTTTACTCCGCCGGATAAGCACGGAGCTCTTTCCCGGCGGTCATATTTCATCACCGCATCCCCGTACAGTGTGTCGGGCGGTGTTCACGATGAAAAAAAATTGCTTCTTCCTCATCTCCCGAGTATTATGCATTATAGCCACAATCAGGAGCGCATCTCACCGTGTTCTTTCTTCGCTGTCCGAATTGCAAGGCCATGGTCTGGGAGGACCTGCACGCGTTGAAGAGCGGAATCCCGACAAGATTCCGGTGCATACGCTGTGGACGGGTTATCACCCTCGGCAGGTGCTCGGCATGCCGGAGGAGGGCATGGAAGAGGCTCTCGGATATCGTGGAAAAAAACGGGAAAAAGCCGGTGGTGCGGTTTCAGTGCGAGCACTGCAAGAGAATCATCGGCATACTGCTTGACTGATCTCTGAGAAGATTCTGAAGGATATCGCATCACCTCTCAATTGACTGAACATACTCCTCGTAGCTCACCTCACCGAGGGCATCCATCTCCTGAATCTCAAACCCGACCGTGATTGTCTTGTTGGGCAGAATTGAGATATCGCTCACCGCTGACAGCACTGATACCCGCCTATTCCCCGGCAGCATCATATCACAATACACGAGACTCCTGTCCTTAAAATACCGGATGTATTTCCGTTCCTTGAACACAATCCCGAAGCCGGTCTTCCAGAGCTTGTTCACAATAAACTTTTCCGGCGTTTTATAGAAGATATTATTATTCATGAACAGCTCATCAATATGGATGGTGAGCTTCTTCACGCTGGAAAGGGTCGACTCGCCGAAGGGACTCTTACCGTTTACCTGCATATACCCGTAGGGCATCTTGCCCTGGTACAGGAAGGGAACGGAAATCTCAGAGATAATCTCCCTCCTGTTTTTCAGAATATTATCCTTCGCATAGATATTGCTCAGATAAAAGTTAACCAGCTTTTCGCGCTTCTTATCCGGCTTTTGAAAATCCGGAATGAAGAGCGCGGTTCTCTGGTTCAGAAAATATTTCATCCGCATATCAGGTCCCTCATTGCAGCGGATAAAGAAAGTTGATGCCATCAAGGAGCAGATATTCGACGAGATAGAGA
>CAZZCF010000100.1:0-16114 GCA_964652955.1 uncultured Leptospirales bacterium | reverse complement strand
ATGAGCTGGATGGCGTGCCGAAGCTGTTCATAGGTGCTGCGGCGAATCCCTTTGCTGATCCTTTCGAGGTGCGTGTTCCCCGCCTGGCAAAAAAGTGTGCCGCTGGTGTTGAGTTCATTCAGACGCAATGCATCTATAATCTCGATAGGTTTGAGAAGTGGATGGAGGGAATCAGGGAACGGGGCTTGCATAAAAAAGTACACATTCTTGCGGGGGTAACACCCTTCAAGTCGGTTGGTATGGCGAAGTACATGAAGAACAGAGTGCCGGGTATGGATGTACCCGACGAGATGGTAGAGCGGATGAAGAGTGTTGAGAAGGAGAAGCAATCGGAGGAGGGCATTACTATTTGTATTGAGACAATTAAACGATTGAAAGAGATTGACGGCGTTCACGGGATTCATATAATGGCTATAGAATGGGAAGAAAAAGTTCCTGAGATAGCGGAACGAGCAGGTCTCTTGCCGAGGCCCAAAGTGTGATATAGGCTAGTAATTTATTTATCATTATAGAGGGGGAGGATTCCATCATGTCTGAAAAGAAGAAGGTATTGCTTGTCGACGATAATCCGGATTTTGTAGATGCGACCAAGTTGATACTGGAGAAAAAAGGTGGGTATGATGTCACCGTGGCATACGATGGTGTTGAAGGTATTGAGAAGGTGAAGTCCGATAAGCCTGATATTATCGTTCTTGATGTCATGATGCCTAATAAGGACGGGTACAAGATGTGCGCTGAGCTGAAGGCGGATGATGAGTACAGTAATATACCGATTATCCTGCTTACTGCAGTCGCTTCTCATATAACCGATACGCAGTATACACCGCGTATGGGAATGGAGACTGAAGCGGATGATTATATCGACAAACCCGCCGAACCGAAAGAGATATTGAAACGTATTGATGCGCTCTTGAAGAAGTAGCGTCTATACGGTAATGCCTTCAGGCAAACGGCTGGTATATTTTTTCGAATGCTAACTGATACGTGCCGCGGTAAGCGGGGAATTGTGATGAAGCCATATCATAACAGGCTGAAGGGGTGATGGAGAAGGAAGTCAACATCCTTGTTATTGATGATGAGGCAGTTATCCGTGATGGATGCACCAAGATCCTGACGAAGGCGGGGTGGTGTGTCGAGACAGCTGAGGATGGCATCTCGGGGATTGAGCTCATCAAGCAGCATGGTTACGATATTCTCTTGCTTGACCTCATGATGCCGGGGATGAATGGTCTTGAAGTAATCCAGGAAGTCAATAAGATAACGAGTGATATATATATCATCGTTATCACCGGATATGCGACCATTGAGACGGCCGTTGAGGCGATGAAACGGGGAGCGTACGATTATATCCCCAAACCCTTCACTCCCGACCAGCTGCGGGTTGTCGTCAAGAAGGTCCTTAATAACCAGGCGCTTATCCGTGAAGCCGAGCGGCTTCGGGAAGAGCAGGAGCGGGGACTGCTCGCTATAGCCCACGAACAGAGCAAGATAAAGACCATCGTGAACTCGATGCCCAACGGTGTGCTCGTCATAGATGAAGAGAACCGTATTGCACTCTATAATCCCATCGCCAGCAAGCTGCTTAACCTCAGTGGCGATGAGTTGATCGGTACATTTGCCGATCAATGCCTCGACAGTGAGGATTTGAACTGCATGATTGCCGATGTGCTGGATAAGAGCAAGGAGGAGCATCCCATTATATCTGGTGAGATAACGGTACGGGAGGAGATATCCGTAATGGCTCACATTGCTCCGGTTATGATGCAGGGGGAAGAGGTGATTGGCGCTGTGGCTATTTTACAGGACATCAGTGCTCAGAAAGCCATGGAGAGAATGAAAGCCGATTTTATCGCAAAGGTCACCCATGAGCTCAAATCGCCCGTTGCGACAATTAATCAGCTCCTCATGACCCTGCAGGAGGGAGTTGCCGGCGATCTCGAAGAGAAGCAGAGCCAGATGATAGGGCGAGCCCGTGAATGGGGCGAGGGATTGCTCGATCTCATTTCCGACCTGCTCAACATTTCCAAGATTGAGTCGGGCTTGTCTGTTCAGAAGAAGGTTCCTCTTGATCTGAAAGGAGAGATCCAGGAGATTATTGAGCTTCTTGCACCGCAGGCCGAAAAGAAGAAGATTAACATAATGCTTGCCATTGAGAATATTCCGCAGTTGCTTGCTGATCATGATGGGATGAGAGAGGTTTTCACGAATCTCATCAGCAATGCGATCAAGTACACCGATGACGGTGGTGAGGTGGCCATCAGGGGCGAAACAGGGGGAGACTATCTCAAGATCTCGATTTCCGATAATGGCATTGGCATCAGTGAGCAGGACCTCCCGTTCATTTTTGATCGGTTTTTCAGGGTCAAGAATCAGAAAACCAGACAGATCATGGGCACCGGTCTCGGCCTGCCCATCGTCAAGGAGATAATCGACGCTCATTTCGGATCTATTGAGGTTCAGAGCGAGGAGGGGAAGGGAAGCACCTTTACCGTCCTTCTCCCCGTGAGGATGGATTAATACCGCCAGGATGGATAAAGGCCCTTGCAGAGAGCACGCGTGCGGAAAAGCTGCCTTTGATATTCTTTCTACTTGATTTTTTCCTCTACCGATTTTTAATAGTCCCGTACCGAAGGAGTGAGTGTTTATAGAGTAAATGTCATCGAGGCACCTCGATTGCTCCCGGGGTAAGCTCCGCGAAGGATGCTCTCTCGCATCCATGTGCTTCGCTACGCGTAGCCATCCGTGTTCAACGCGATCTCAGTTCAATCATAAATGAACAGAGATTGCTGAGCCTGTTCCGAGCACCTCGAATTATCTCGGGGTAAACTCCGCGAGGAATCAAGCGCTCCTCTCAATGACATGATACTCTGTCGACATGTCCAAAGGAGCGAAGAGGGCGATTGCGTCCCGCAGTCGGACTGTGCTGTCGGTGCGTATGGCGAGTATGCACGATTCGCCGGTGCTCCAGGCTTGAAAGAAGAGCAGAATGATTACACCTCGGAAAGGAAGCGCCATGTCCGAAGAAAAACTTCACATTGCCCATATTAATGCAACCACCATACCCGACGCCTGGTTTCAATGCGTCTGGGAAATGCTCGATCACGGTTTTACCTATGAGATACAGCACGGCTCCTACGTGGGAGATATGCGTCTCGAAATGGACTTTATAACGGTTTATATAGCGCACCCGCAGACCCGCCCCCTTGAGCCGGATATCCCTCCCCATTACGGGATACCGAATCCCGTCGAGCCGGGGTATATCGAGCAGTATCTCCCCTACCTGATGACCGGCGCGAAACAGCCCGGAGAGGACTACACCTACGGCCAGCGTATTGTCGCGGGAACGGTCGTCCTCGATGACGATAGGAGTGATGGGGATTCCGATCTCAGGCGAATTGGGATTATCAATCAGGTTGAGCACTTCATAAAGGTTTTAAAGGAGACGCCGAACACCAATCAGGCCATTTTACAGGTAGGGCAGCCGTCCGACTGCCTCCTCGCCGATCCTCCCTGCCTGCGACACATCGATATGCGGATCAGGGATGGGAAGCTCATCTTCTACCCCTATTTCAGATCATGGGATCTCTGGGGCGGCTTCCCGGCGAACCTCGGCGGAATGGTATATCTGCAGGAGTACATGTCCGCCGAAATCGGTGTCGAGCCGGGTCCCTTCATCTGCTCCTCCAAGGGGCTTCATATATACAGCTATGTCTGGGAGCTGGCCCGCATGCGAACCGGAAAGTCTGCTGATAAATAAAAAAATCAGATAACCCTTTACAATCACAGTGAAGTTCCCTCAACGAGAACCGAAAGCCGGTTTTGATTTCAAATTCCAATTTTTTATTTTTTTTTCTTGATAATTATGAATGCGTAAATTATTTTTATTTTTACCATGGGGGAGAGTCCGCTCAAATATAAAATAATTATACATATTTCAGCAATTATATATCTTTTTCCGCTCTGTCGTTAAACGTCCATTTTTGATGTGTTGTAATTACTCCATTCATTTTAATAAAAAGGCATATCGATCATAGTTTGCATTGAAGAATAGTGGCAGTTGATGTGCGAAGCAATTGAGTAAGATATTCTATAGGAGAGAGAAAACGCCTTTGAACAAAATACTCTGTTCGCATTGAGTACCGAAGCTGATGTAAAATATCTGCAGGCGGTGCTGAGTAGTAGCTTTAAATAATATATAAAGAGGTTCGCTTTGAGTGAAATCACCTTTACTATCAACGGGAATACGGTAAAGGGGGAGACGGGCAACACTATTCTTGAGGTAGCGCGAAATTACGGTATCTACATTCCTACTCTCTGCTATGATCCCCATCTCGAGCCCTATGGCGCCTGCAGGGTTTGTCTCGTTGAAGATGTAAAACGGGGTAATCTCCTGGCTTCCTGTGTAACACCGATATCGGAGGGCTTATCGGTCGTTACTGATTCACCGCGCGTTCTCGAGGCGAGGCGCGTCGTGGTAAAGCTCATGCTTTCGAGCCATCCCGAATCCTGCATCGTGTGCGAAAAGGGGAATCGATGTCAGCTTAGACAGATTGCTTCAGAACTGGGTATTGGGCGGGTGGATTATTATCCCATGCCAAATTTCACCGGAATACAGGAGCTCAATCCCTTTATTCAGCGGGATCTGAGCAAGTGCATCCTCTGTGCGAAGTGCATCCGGGCGGATCATGAACTGGTGGTGGAAGGAGCAATTGACTATCTGGGAAGGGGGTTTGAGTCGCATCCAGCAACTCTCAATGATGGACCACTTGAAATATCGGAATGCACCTTCTGTGGCACGTGCGTGGAAATGTGTCCCACGGGAGCGCTCTTCGAGCGGGGAAAGCCAGCACGGGGGACGGCATCTCATCGAGTTGCAACCACCTGCTCCTTCTGCGGGTGCGGGTGCTCGCTCTGGCTTGAGGTGCGGGAAAATCAAGTTGTCGGTGTACGTTCAGGCATTGCAGGATCGGTGAACGGGATGACCCTCTGCGTAAAAGGTCATTATGGATATGATTTCATCAATCACCCCGATCGCCTGCAACGGCCGCTGATGAGGAAGAACGGTGAACTGATGGAGTCCAGCTGGGATGAAGCGCTCACGGCAGCGGCAGAAGGCCTGAAAAGGGTGAGGGATTCCTCTGGTGGAGAGAGTATTGCCCTCATTACCGGTCCTCACTGTACCAATGAGGAAGCGGTTCTGATAGGGGATTTTGCTCATCGGGTACTGGGCGCTCAGGCAATATGCAGCGCAGCGCTGAACAGTCTGGTCGGCGGGATGAAAGAAACAGTCGGATATGTGGGGACGAAGGGTTCAATGCAGGATCTCGAAGAGGCCGATGCAGTTCTCATTATCGGCGCCAACCCCACGGAGACAGCTCCCATCGCAGGGTATAACATAAAGCGCGGGGTGCGGAAGCATCAATCATCACTCATCGTGATCGATCCCTTCGAGATTAAACTCACCCGATTTGCCCGGTTGTGGCTCAGAGTGAACATCGGGACCGATGAGTTACTTCTCCTGGCTTTCATCAAGATTCTCATGGAGAAGAAGGAGTGTCAAAAAGGGATTTCCCGTAAAGATGCACGAGCAATTAAAAAGGCCGTAAAGCGGATTTCAATGAAAGATATCGAACAGTACACTGGCATTTCAGTTGAGCAGCTCAAGGAAGCGCTCGATCTGTTCTGTTCCGGTGAAAGGAGAGTCATTATCTTCGGCAATGGGATTACGCAGCAGCCGAATGGTGAATACCTGGTGCGGCTTGTCTGTATTCTCGGTACCATCATTGGTCGCCTTAAGGGTAATGAGACCGTTCTTTTCCCACTCATCTATCAAAGCAATGCAATGGGAGCCTATCATATGGGCCTCGTCAATGGGATAACGCCGGCGCTTCTCTTCGAGGGAGCACGCAGCGGTTCGGTGAAGGGATTGTGGATTATCGGTGACGATCCATTCGTCCTACCCGAATCAGGTTTTATTGAGGAGGCACTTAAGGAGGTTGAATTTCTCATTGTTTCCGACACCTTCCTCAGCGGGGCAGCAGAGCGTGCAGATATAGTTTTCCCTTCAGCGAGTTTTGCTGAGAAGGGGGGAACGATGACTAATATCGAAGGGCGTGTTCAGCAGCTTCGTCCGGTGATTGATTGTGTCGGAGAGAGTCGCCCGGACTGGGCAATCATTGCCGATGTTGCAGATGCGATGGGTTCACCCTACCGTTTTGAGTCAGAGCGGGACATCACCGAGGAGATGGTGCGCCCTCTCCCCCTCTATTCGAGGGTGCATATCAGAGATATGGGTGATGAGTACTACTCCTGTCTCCTTCCCCGAAGTGAGTCGGGTGTTCGTACCGTATCAATTCCGGAAAGAGCTCCTGGCTTCCCTGCAAAGAGTGGTGAGTACCCGTACCGGCTCATCGTGGGAAGTGTGCTCTTTCAGCTCGGATTCGGCCACCGGACAGCACATTCATCGCGACTCATGCGTATGGAGGATGCATATGCACAGATGAATGCCGATGATGCATCGCGGGAGGGGATTCAAGACGGTGATCATATCAAACTGAGATCTCCTCATGGGGAGAGAGAGATTAGGGTACAGGTAACAGAACGAGTGCCTCGTGGAGTGATCTTTATGCCGCGCCCCTCCGTTAAGGGGACCAATTTAGCATCTCTTGCAGAGAGTGAATTAAAAGCGATTCATATCAGAATAGAGAGAGCATCATCATGAAGATACAAGAACTTGATCTCAGTGACTTCGAGTCGATTCTTACGGAATATAAAGGGCAGAAGTGGGCACTCATTCCCCTTTTGCAGAAGGTTCAGGAGGAGTACGGATATATCCCGCCTGATACGATTGAACCGATTGCAAAGGCACTTCATCTCTTCCCCAGCGAGGTGCAGGGAGTCATAACCTTTTATGCGCAATTTTCGTTAACGCCCCGGGGGAAATATGTCATACGGGTATGTCGCGGAACCGCCTGTCATGTTCGAGGAGGGAGGAGCATTCTGCGCATCCTCATGCGTGAGCTCGGACTTAAACCGGGGGAGACCTCCGAGGACTATCAGTTTACGCTTGAAACGGTAGCATGTCTCGGCGCCTGTTTTCTGGCACCAACTTTGATGGTCAACAAGACCTATTTCGGAAGACTTACTCCGCCGAAGGTAAACTCAATTCTCAAACAATACGCGAAATAAGGGGGAAGTATAGATGGCTAAACTCTCCTTGCGATCGCTTGAGAAGTTTCGGAAACGATGTGCAAGAGAATTGATGGGCCCGAAGCAGTGTATTCGTATCTGTATGACCGGGTGTAAGGCCTATGGTGCAGAAGAGGTGAAAGAAGAGCTTGAACGGGAGGTGAGAAGCCGCGGGCTCGTAAAATCTGTTGAGATTCGGGAGACCGGTTGTCATGGATTTTGTGCTCGTGCTCCGGTTCTGGCTATTGATCCTCTGGGAGTATTCTATCAGGAGGTAACCCCGGCTGATGCAACCAATATCATTGAGTATACCATTCAGCGGGGCGAGGTTCTCGACGATCTCCTTTATGAGGATCCGAAAACCGGTCAGAAAATCCGCATTACAGAGGAGATCCCTTTTTATAAATTTCAGAATCGCCGGGTACTAAAGAATTGCGGGATAATCGATCCGAAACGGATTTCCCATTATATCGGATCGGGTGGTTATGCCGCATTGAGTAGCGTGATCCGCGGCAAAAAACCCGAGGAGGTTATTAATGAAGTCGAGCAGTCGGGTCTCCGTGGACGGGGTGGTGCTGGATTTCCCACCGGAACGAAATGGAGATTCGCGAGCAATGCAGCAGGTCAGCCGAAGTATATCGTGTGCAATGCAGACGAAGGCGATCCCGGTGCTTTTATGGATCGTGCAGTTCTTGAAGGAAATCCGCATAGTGTCATTGAGGGGATGATAATTGCGGCATATGCCATAGGCGCCCGGTATGGATATATATACGTCCGGGGGGAGTATCCCATCGCCGTCGAGCACCTCAAAATAGCCATCGGGCAGGCACGTGCATTGGGACTGCTCGGCGAGCGCATCCTCCGGACGTCGTTCAGCTTCGACCTTGAGCTCAAGGAGGGGGCCGGTGCCTTTGTCTGTGGTGAGGAGACGGCTCTCATAGCGTCTATTGAGGGGCGGCGGGGCATGCCGCGGCCGCGGCCACCTTTTCCGGCCCAGTCAGGTCTCGACGGAAAACCGACCAATATAAATAACGTTGAAACCTTTGCCAACATACCACTGATTATAGGCCACGGAGCTTCGTGGTATTCATCGGTGGGTACCGAGGGGAGCAAGGGGACCAAGGTTTTTTCACTTGCTGGCAAGGTGAACAACACCGGTCTCGTCGAAGTTCCCATCGGTATGTCCATACGTGAAATCATATATGATATAGGCGGGGGTATCCCGAAGAACCGACGATTTAAAGCTGTTCAGATGGGAGGCCCCTCCGGGGGGTGTGTCCCTGAGAAGTACCTGAGCCTTCCGGTCGATTATGAATCGCTTCAGTCTATCGGCTCGATTATGGGATCGGGCGGCATGGTGGTCATGGATGAGAACAACTGCATGGTCGAGATTGCCCGTTTTTTCCTCGATTTTACCCGTTCTGAGTCCTGCGGAAAGTGTAGTCCCTGTCGTCTGGGGACCAAACAGATGCTCGAAATTTTAACGCGAATTACACAAGGGAAGGGACGTGATGGTGACATTGATTTGCTTGTTGAGATCGGCGAGAGTGTTATACGGAGCGCGCTCTGTGGCCTTGGACAGACCTGTCCGAAACCGGTTCTCTCAACCATCAAGTACTTTCGTGATGAGTACGAGGCACATATAAAGGACAGGCGATGCCCGGGAGCCGTTTGTGAAGCTCTGGTAATATCTGCATGTCAGCATACCTGTCCGGTGGGGGTCAATGTTCCCCATTACATTGCCGCAGTCGGGGAGGGGAATTTCATCAAGGCTGCCGAAATCATCAGAGAGCGAAATCCCTTCCCGGCCATCTGTGGCCGTATCTGTCATCATCCCTGTGAGACGAAGTGCCGCCGCGGCGAGCTCGATGAACCCGTTGCGATACGATCCCTGAAGCGCATTGCGGCTGATAAGTATTTTGAACAGGTGACAGAACCGCCGCCCCCCTTTCCGAAAACGAAGAGTCAGAAGATAGCGGTTGTGGGTGCCGGTCCAACCGGACTGACCTGCGCCTTTTATCTCGCTCGTATGGGGTATACGGTGAAGGTTTTTGAAGCCCTTCCGGTTGGCGGCGGCATGCTGATGGTAGGAGTTCCGGAATTCCGTCTGCCAAAAGCAGTGATACAGAAGGAGATAGAATACATACAGCATCGAGGAGTTGAGATACAGTATGATACTCCGGTGAATATCAACTTTACCCTGGAGGACATCAAGAATCTGGGGTATGATGCGATATTTATCGCTGCCGGAGCACAGAAGAGCCAGCGAATAAGGATTCCAGG
The DNA here is from genome assembly GCA_964652955.1 of uncultured Leptospirales bacterium. Lineage (GTDB taxonomy): Bacteria > Spirochaetota > UBA4802 > UBA4802 > JAKQUI01 > CAZZCF01. The sequence goes on along the minus strand of CAZZCF010000100.1, from coordinate 6,643 downwards.
AGAAGATGAGGGGCTCAGAGGGCTTTACTTCGGTCTTTCATTTTTAAGAGATGCGAAGCTCGAGCGTGAGATTGAAGTGGGAATGAGAGCGGTTGTTGTCGGTGGGGGCAATGTTGCAATTGACGCGTCAAGAACCCTTCGGCGACTCGGCTGTGAAAAGGTAACCATTATTTATCGACGGGAAAAGGAAGAAATGCCAGCCACTGAAGAGGAGATAGAAGAGGCCGAACGCGAGGGCATTATCATTGAGACACTTACTGCACCGGTGCGTGTTCTCTCGCGGCGGGGCGCAGTGATAGGCGTTGAGTGTGTGCGGATGAGACCCGGCGATTACGATGAAAGTGGCAGGAGAATACCCGTACCGATACCGGCATCCGAGTTCGTTATTGATGTTGATATGCTCATTCCTGCAGTCGGTCAGGCGCCTGATCTCTCATTTTTGCCTCCTGATAGCAAGCTGGAACGAACAAAGTGGGAGACCCTTGAGGTCGATTCCAATACCCTTGCAACGAATATCTCCGGTATTTTTGCAGGGGGAGACTTTGTGACCGGCCCCACATACATAATCGAAGCGATTGCAGCAGGGAGACGGGGGGCAGTTGCAATTGATAAATATTTAAGTGGTGATACGACGCGGGTTGTGTTTGCTGATAAACGGGAGAGAGCTCCCGAGCCGATGGAGGATGCGCTCAAAGACGTTGCCGAGATGAAGCCGCGGGTGCGGATGCCCACTGCGCCTCCCGAAGAGCGTGTAAAGGATTTCAGAGAGATTGAACTCGGATTCACCGAGGAAGAGGCATTTGAGGAGGCGAAGCGATGTCTCCGGTGTGATCTTGAAGTCTAAGGGTGAGTGATGATGTTATAAGCTTTTCACCTGCCAGGTGAGCAAAGGAGGGAGCATGATTCGATCAATCACCAAACAGAAGCAGTTTGAGGAGATAGAGGAGCTTCTTGAAAGCTTCTCGAGAATATTCATCATCGGCTGTGGAACGTGTACCACCATGTCCCATACCGGTGGACAACCTGAGGTTGAGCGAATGGCGGTTCAGCTCAGGGAGCGGGGGAAGCAGATAACCGGTTCGATGATAATACCCGTTGCATGCGATGAACTGACTCATGAAGCCCTTGAGGAAAATAAAGAGGCGATGGCAGATGCAGAAGCCTTATTGATCATGACATGTGCCTTTGGCGTTCAAACGATTGCGATGCATATCGACAAGACGGTTATTCCGGCTCTTGATACCATCTTCATAGGAAAGGAGAAGCGTCCTGGTGAATTCGAGGAAATCTGCCTGCAGTGCGGTGAATGTGTGCTGGCGTATACTGCGGGAATTTGTCCGGTGGCAGGCTGCCACAAAGGTCTCGTGAATGGCCCCTGCGGTGGCACTGATAAGGGTAAATGTGAGGTCGACCCGAACAAGGACTGTGTCTGGACGCTTATTTACAACAAGCTTGAGAAGATGGGGCAGCTCGATCGCATGCGGAAGTACCAGCCGCCCAAGAACTATAACGTTGAGCCCAAACCCGGCAGGACTATCATCCCATTCGTAGAGAGGAGTACAGGAGATGAAACCGAGCTTTAAAGAGGTTCTTAACTCCGGCAAGTTTGTCGTCACCGGCGAAATCGGCCCCCCGAAGGGAACCAATATCGAGGAGATGCTTCATAATATTGATCTGCTCAAGGACAGGGTCGATGCGCTGAATGTCACTGATCATCAGAGCTCGGTGATGCGCTTTCCATCGATTGGCGGGGCCCTGGCAATTAGGGAGCGTGGCGGTGAACCGATTCTTCAGATGACCTGCAGGGACCGTAATCGGTTGGCGCTTCAGGCGGAGCTTCTCTTCGCTTCCAGCCGGGGTATCGGGAATGTCCTCTGCCTGACCGGTGATTCTATCACGGTTGGTGACCATAAGGCGGCGAAGGGAGTTTTCGATCTCGATTCAACACAGCTTCTTCGCATGGTTCGACTCATGGAGTCAGGAAAGGATATGGGGGGGAATGATCTCGATGGTGCTGTTGAGTTCTGTGCCGGCGCAATTGTCACGCCCGAAGCTGATCCGCTGGGACCGCAACTCATTAAGTTTGAGAAAAAGGTTGATTCCGGTGCTGAATTCATTCAGACCCAGGCGATCTATGATCTGGATAACTTCCAGCGTTTTATGGATTATGCGAGCAGGTTTAGCGTAAAGATACTTGCGGGTATCGTCCTCCTCGTCTCGGCGCGGATGGCACAGTTTATGAACAAAAATGTACCGGGAATATTCGTGCCGCAGAGCCTTATTGACGAAATGGCCAGTGCACCCAAGGGGACCGCCCTCCAGAAGGGGATTGAGATCGCCGGGCGCATGATTCGGCATATCAAGGAGAAACAGATGTGCGATGGGGTTCACATCATGGCAATCGGCAAGGAGGATGTTGTTCCCGATATTCTGAGCGCTGCGGGTTTCGACGGTAATCCCTGAGCACGGGGCATGAGGCATTATGAGATCAGTCAAGGAACTATTTCAACAGAAACATGAGTATGAAGAGAACAAAACACTCGAAGAGGAACTGAGGAGATCTGAGAAACGCTACCGGGATCTCTTTGAGCAGGTGCGGCACGGCATTATCATCAGTACACGAGAAGGAAGCGTGGTCGACTGCAATCAAGCGCTCCTCGACATGCTCGGTTATGAGAATAAGGAAGAATTTCTTTCGATTGATATTCAGCGAGATCTCTACGAAAATCCGGCAGATCGAAAACCCTTTCAGCGCGAAGCGGAGAAGAGGGGATACGTCAAGGACTATGAGGTCAATTTCAAGAAGAAAACCGGCGAGAGCGTTCCGGTGCTGCTCACTATCACTACCCGTTATGACAGTAAAGGAGATGCGATCGGATATCAGGGGCTCATCGTTGATATCACCCAGCGCAAGCGCATGGAGAAGGAGATTCGAAAGGCGACGCAGCAATTTGAGAAGATTGCCGAGATGGGCGATGATGGAATTCTCGTTTTTAATGAACAGTATCGGATTGAGTTTGCGAATACCCTGGCAACGATTATAACCGACTTTTCGGAGGATACACTCATCGGGATGGACTTTAACCGACTTCTCGGAGAGCGGGAGCGTTCATACGTTGCTGATATCCACTCGGAGGTTGGCGAGGATGAGAACAGACGGGTGTGTATGGAGATGGCGATACGAACCGCCAATGATGATCACAAAGAGGTTGAGGCATGTTTCAGTATCGCAAAGGGGGAGGATGGAAGCAAGAAAACATATGCCTATCTGCGAGATATCACCCAGCGTAAGAAGATGGAGCGGGAGATTCGTGAAGCGAATCAATTCCTCTCAAAGCTCATTGAGAGCTCGATAGACTCCATTGTGGTAACCGATATGGAGGGGAACATTATCATCTTTAACAAGGGTGCGGAGGAGATACTCGGATACAAAGCAGAAGAGGTGATGGGGAAGATGAATATTCGAAATATATATCTTCCCGGTGTTGCCAAAGAGGTGATGGAGAAGATACGAAGCCCGGATTATGATGGCGTGGGGAGGGTAAAATCACTTCCCATTGTTCACCGGAACCGGAAGGGTGAGTATATCAACGGCAGCCTCTCGGCTTGTATCATATACGATGACAACGGGAATGAGATAGCCTCAATTGGCATTTTCACCGACCTGCGGCCGATTATCAATATTGAGAAGCAGCTCCGCGAAACGCAGAAGCAGCTCATACAGTCGGAAAAGCTCGCGGCCATGGGGAAGCTCACCTCTCAGATTGCCCATGAGCTGAACAATCCCATCTACGGGATTATGAACACCCTGGAGCTCCTCAAAACCGAAATTCCATCCGACAGCAAGCGGCGGCGGATTCTGGATATGTCCCTCTCGGAGGCGCAGCGGGTATGCGAGATGCTCAGGAATATGTTGAGCTTTTCGAAGCCGAAGGAGGAGGAACGGCGGGAGATAGATATCAACAAGCTTCTGAATGATATAATGCTCTTCCTGGAAAAGCAGTTATGCGAACTCAATATCGTCGTTGAAACCTTTTTTCAGCAGAATCTGCCAACTCTCTATGCTTCTCCCAATCACCTCAGGCAGGTTTTGCTGAATATAATCGCCAACGCGAAAGATGCGATGCCAAATGGCGGCACATTGACTTTAATCACTGAGAAGGAGAACAATTACATCGTCATAAAGATTCGGGATACGGGAATTGGTATTCCTGAGTCGATTCGGGATAAGATCTTTGATGCATTCTATACAACGAAGCAGGAGGTGCGGGGAGTCGGTCTCGGGCTCTCCGTCTGCTATGGCATCGTGAAGGATCACGGTGGCGATATTCGAGTAGAGAGTGAGTCAGGAAAGGGATCAACTTTTTCCATTGTGCTCCCCTGCAAATCCCTCTCGCGGCTTTCAGGATGATGGGTATGATCTCGTATATGCACTACAATTATATATTTCTGAGACGGGAAGAGGCATACTATGAAAACATTAACTGTTTCACAGGCATGTAAATACTGTAATGTTTCCCAGGATACTCTTCTGGGTTGGATTCGAACGGGTGAGATCAGTACGGAAACCGTCGGAGGTCATCGACGGATACGGCTTGATGAGCTCGATCAAGTGCTGCGGTCGAAAAACATGCAACCTGATAAATCGTGGGTGGTTCCGGAGAAGAAGATTCTGATTGTCGATGATGACAAGATTGTCGTTGAGACGATTGTTCAGGCGCTGGAGGAGGATGAACATGGATATGAGGTTTTATCCGCCGCGGATGGTTTCGAAGCGCAGTTGCAGATAAAGAACTTCAACCCGGACCTGTTGATTCTCGACATCATGATGCCCGATATCAACGGCTACGAGGTGTGCAAGAAGATAAAATCGGATCCTGAGACAGAGAATATCAAGATAATTGTTCTCTCCGCGTATCTTGACGATCAGAGCTATGAACGGATGCAGGAACATGGCGCGGATGCCTGCTTTTCAAAGCCGCTGCCGCTTCCCGAGCTTCGTGAGCAGATAGCCCGGCTTATATATGAATAGAAATTGATTAAGGAAGGGCAACATGGAACTGAAAGACTCACTGGATAAGAAGAGATTTGTTGTTACCTCCGAGATTCAGCCTCCGCTCGACATTGACACACAGGAGCTCCTGAAAAATATCGAGAAGATTCGGGGGCGGCTGGACGGGGTGACCGTTCCCGAATACGAAATCGAGGGTGTCGTCGCTGATTCAATCAAGACCTGCAGCCTGCTGAAAGATAACAAGTTCGACCCGATCCTGCAGACGAGCTGCCGCGAAAAGAACCGGCTGGATATACAAACGGATCTCGTCAAGGCATCCGAAAAGGGAGTAACGAACCTGCTCGCCTTTACTGCCGATTATCGAATTACCGGCGATAGCCTTCAGGAGATAATGTTCTTTCACGTTGATGCAGGCAAGCTCTTCTCGGTTGTCGATAATATGCGAGAGGGGCAGGATGTCTCGGGAAAACCGCTTGTGAAGGAAGCGGAATTCTTTGTCGGTTCAGGAATCGAGGCGGGATGGGGGAAGAAGGTACCCGATATGGAGCTTCAGGAGATGGAGGAGATGATCAAACGGGGAACCGGCTATTTCATCACCACACCCGTTTTCGATCTCGATAAATTCAAGGAGTTTATGAAGCAGGTGGAGCCTTTCGGGATTCCGGTGATTGCCGAGATTATTTTACTGAAGTCAGCGAGTACCGCGCACTTTGTGAATAAGTACGTGAAATCCGGTCTCGTTCCCGGCCATATCATCCAAAAACTTGCCACTGCGCCACAGAAGGAGAAGGCGAGTGTCGAAATATTCACTGATATTATAAAGGGCCTCAAGGATCTCTGTCAGGGAGTGCACCTCGTTCCCCTGGGATGGGAGGATAGGCTCTCTAAGTTCCTCGATGCGGCGAAGCTGTAGTTCAGCGATGCTGTAAGGCAGCTTAGCTGAAAAGCCTTCTTCCGGATCGTCTCTTTAGGAAAGAAGAGAGAAAGAACACCGCATCAGGTGTGCGGTGTTCTTCGTCTCCTGTAATGAGATTATCTCTTATATGATCTCGACAGGCTCTTAAGCTGCTTTTTGGTCAGCGGCTTCGCATCGCAGACATACTGAACCATCGGCTCGGTATCATCCTCTATTGCAACCCACTTGCCGTTCTTCTTGTCCAGAAACGCCCAGGTGAGATTTTCATGAACGAGAGGGAACACCCCTTTCCATTCTTGAAAGGTGCCATTGGTGTAGGTGAACACCGGTATCTTCTCACCGTTGTTGATGCGCTTCATCGCTTCATTGTCGTGGCAGTCAACGCACTGACGAGCTTTTTTCATGATTGAATGGGTGAAGTATGGTGCATAGGCGATGAACTTCTTCCCCTGGTAAACGAGTGTCTGTACGTTCCCTGTCGTGACCTTTCCCCTGTAATTGACCAGCATCACCCAGCACTTGTTGCTGGGAATGAAGTTCCCCTTCCGCGACTTTGTCTTGAGGAAATTATCGAAGTGACAGTTGTAGCAGCTCAGCGTGCTGGAGACGTGGCATGCGGTACAGTGTACTTTTTTCAGGTGGATGTTGTGTGATTTATTCTTTGCAATCTCCGTGTGGCAGTTATTGCAGTCGGCTTTCACCGCTCCCGGCTC
>CAZZCF010000099.1:0-16123 GCA_964652955.1 uncultured Leptospirales bacterium | reverse complement strand
ACAATGTTCCATTGCAAGGTGAAAGGGGTGAATTAGAGCAAAATTTTTATTAAAAAAAGCTTTGAAACTTTTCAATTTTATCATTTTCTTACTTGACAGAGAAAAAATCATTATTACTATAGTAGACAGAGGTTTTTAAATATAAAAATTTTTGTCATAATGAGAACAATTAAAAGGAGAGGCGTATGAAAAAATATTTGCTCGTTTTACTCGTCATCGGTGTTGCTTTTGCATTATCCTGCGCAGGATCACAGATGACTGATGTATCAGATCCGAATGCTATGTTTGCTGCGACGTCAAATCAGAGCCTGGCCAAGGTTCCGGTAAAAGGATTCGACTACAAGTCTTCAAAGGTTCCTGCTCAGGAATGGGATCAGTGGGCTGATGCTGCTGCACCTGTTGTCAAGGGGATTCTCGATAAGCTTCCCGACGGCTATGTCTTGCAGGTGACCGGTCATGCTGATGCGCGCGGACCGGAAGAGAGAATGGGCGCGAAGCCAGGCAACATAAAGATATCCGCCGACCGTGCAAAAGCGGTTTACGATGCGCTGAGAAGAAAGGGTATCGAATCACCCAATATGACCTATAAGGGAGTCGGTTCCTCAGAGCCGACAGCTGATTGCGATCCGCAAGATCCCTGTCAGAGAAGAGTTACTTTCAAGGTTGTTCCGAAAGAATAAATACGCAGATTTACTGATTTCTCATTTTTGCGTTTGATGTTTATTCTTATCTTGTCGTTGGATGAAGAGAGGAGAGTTGGGTTCAAAGCCAGCTCTCTTTTTTTACGGAGCCGGAATTATGTACCCGATACCAGCGGTGAGAGAGGAGAAAAGTTACTTGTGCCTCGGCAGGAGATAGCGAGTGGGGTAGTATTGATGCGGGATATACGATAACTGTTTCAGAGCTTCTGTGATTATGGAAAAGATCGGTATTGTCATAAAGGTGATGGGTCTCTACTATACTGTCCTGTGGAATGGCGAGAAGTTTAATTGCAATTTACGGGGCAGAATTCGAAAAAAGAGTGATAATTCCAACTTTTCCAATCCGGTGGCGGTTGGAGATAACGTCAGGTTCGAAGTTGAAGCAGACGGTTCGGGTATCATCAATGAGGTTCTCCCGAGAAAGAATGTCTTTTCCAGGAAAGAGAAGGGGAAATACCGTAAAGAGGATATTATCGCCTCGAATCTCGACCTGGTCATTGTAATCCAATCGTTTAAGAAGCCGCGATTAAATCTCCGTTTTGTTGACAGGGTTCTGGTGCGGGGTGTAAAGGAGGGAATTGATGTTGTCCTCTGCATCAATAAGCTCGATCTCGCCGATGCGGAACAGATACCCTACGTTCGGGAATACTATCGAGGTGCAGGGATAAAGATTCATATGGTGAGTGCGCTCAAGGGTATCAACCTTGATGCTCTCGAGCGGGAGATGAAAGACAGAGTCTCAATTCTCATCGGATATTCCGGCGTTGGCAAAACAAGTATCTTGAATCGATTGTTTCCTGAGCTCAATTTGAAGGTATCGACTGTTTCGAGCAAAACAGGGAAGGGAAGACATGCGACCAGCAATGTTCAGATGATAGTGCGGAATGCTATGGCAATTGTTGATACGCCGGGATTGCGGGAATTCGGTCTGTTGGATATTGAGACGCATATGCTTGAAGAGTACTTCCCTGAATTCCGTCAATCATCACCTGAATGTGAGTACAAACCGTGCACGCATGATCACGAACCGAACTGTGCTGTGAAGAGAGATGTTGATGAGGGGATAATCTCCGAGGGGAGATATATATCATATCTCAACATACTCTATTCTCTCAAAGAATATTATGAGAGCATGTACTGATTGTGCCGCCGATCTTCGGGGGGACACGGGGAAACATGTCGACAGGTCCCCCCGAATGCTTTCCATGGGATATCTATCGTGATAAAGGTTACGAACCTCGCCGTTTCGCTATCCGGAAGGGAGATACTGAAGGGAATCACCTTCGAGGTCCCGCGGGGAAGCTGTGCCGTAATAATGGGTAAAAATGGCTCGGGGAAATCTGTCTTGCTCAAGACGATAGCCGGATTGATTGCACGCTACGATGGTGTTATTGAGATCAACAATCTCGATCTCGGTGATTATCGCGAGAGTGCGGGGACGGGGAAAGATGAGAGAAGTTCCATGGCCTATGTTTTTCAGCGGGGAGGGCTTTTTGACTCGATGAGCGTTTTCGACAATATCGCCTTTGGTCTGCGCCGGCAGAAGCTCGATGAGGAGCTGATTCACGGGCGGGTGCTGGAATCTCTTCAGCGGGTGGGCCTGTTTGGTCATGAGGAAAAACTGCCGTCGGAGTTAAGCGGAGGAATGCAGAAACGGGTTGGTCTGGCGCGGGCTCTCTGCCAGAACCCGGATATCATTCTATACGATGATCCGACAGCCGGTCTGGATCCGGTTCTGTCTGACTCAATTGCCGATCTCATGGGCGAAATCAATGAATCCTTCAATACAACATCACTGGTCACGACTCACGATTTTAAGATTGCCAGGAAGATCGGCAATTCCATTGCGCTGCTGTACGATGGGAGATTTGTATTTGAAGACAGGGTTGATATCTTTTTTCAGACTGATAATCCCTATGCCCGTCAGTTTATTGCCGGAACGACGAAGGGACCGATAGATCTTTACTGATCTTATTCCACCGTATTCCATTAGTAAATCGAATGGGAATCGAGTGATTTGAATGATTATTCTTGACAATTTTCCTGTTAAGCCGTAGTATAGCGAAATTAATCTTATATACTTTTATATGGGCGCGGGTATTATCTCATGAAGGCACCGAAGATTAAAAAAGCCGATCTCGACTGGCGGAATCTCCCTTTTGCATATATCAAAACAGATTACCATATTCGATATACCTACCGGGATGGGAAATGGTCAGAGGGGGAGCTGCTCTCAGATGAATATCTGAATATACACGTTGCTGCTCCGAGCCTCCACTATGGACAGCAGGCATTTGAGGGATTGAAGGTGTTCGAGACTGCTGACGGGAGAACCGTGGCGTTTCGCCCCGATGAGAATGCACTGAGATTGCAGAAGAGCTGTGGGAGAATATTTATTCCGGAGGTTCCAACCGAGATGTTTCTTGAGGCATTGCATCGCGTCGTCTCAGCCAATGCCCGATTCGTTCCACCTGCCGGTACCGGGGCGAGTCTCTATGTACGACCGCTGGTCATTGGAACCGGTGCCAGGGTGGGATTAGGACCTGCCGATGAATATGTCTTTATCATCCTCGTCACTCCTGTGGGGCCCTATTATAAGGGGGGATTCAAGCCTATCAGGGCCCTGGTGGTCGAAGAGTTTGATCGAGCCGCTCCGCTCGGTGTCGGTGATTGCAAGGTCGGCGGTAATTATGCGGCCGGATTAAGGGGGAGTGAGTACGGAAAAGAGCGGGGATATCCGATAGTGCTGTATCTCGATCCAAAAGAGAAGCGGTACATTGATGAATTGAGCACATCGAATTTCATAGGGATTAGCGGCAATCGCTACATATCACCATCTTCGAACTCCATACTTCCGAGTATTACCAATAAGAGCCTCGCAGTTATTGCCCAGGATTCGGGGATGACGTCAGAGTTTCGTCCCGTTGAGATTACGGAGGTTGAAACGTTCGATGAAATCGGTGCAGTCGGTACTGCTGCTGTTATAACCCCGGTATGGCTGATACACTATCGCGGGACGGATTATACTTTCGGAAGTGAGGAAAAGGCAGGGCCCGTCATTACCGATCTGTATAATAAGCTTACGAAGATTCAGACCGGAGATCTGGAAGATAAATACAACTGGCTTGTTGAAATAGAAGTTTAATGCTTCACGTATATCATAATACCCCTCATCCCGGAGGGGTATTCGTTATTCTCTTTTGCGGAATTGCATTGAGCAGATAATAATAACAATTGATTTAATTCCCGATGATGCTTCTTGTGCTAATCTGATTTCACTACCTTTTCAGCCTGAACCGCAAGGTATTTCACAAGAAGTTGCTCTGAAATAAAACCCAGATTAACGAGAATTATGCCAATGAGCCCTCCTTCTTTTTTCTGTTCTTCCAGGGCCGTATTAAGTTGATCCTGTGATATTTCTCCGTTCTCGAGCAGTATCTCACCGAGTAAGGGTTTTGCCATAGTAATCCTCCACTCATAGTATATGCAGTCGCCTGATATCCCTTGCGGCTTCAGTCATCTGTGTGAATATCACCTGAGGAACTGTTCTTAAAAGTATACAACATTCAGCGTTTGCAAGCAACTATAAATTTATGCTCCCCGATAAAAAATATTGAGTTGCTACTCTGCCATTGGAAGGATTCAGAGCAATCGCTTTACCGCCGATTGCCATAACCGTTTCTGCTTCTCCCGCTCAACCTCTGGAGCGGCTGGTTCGTACCGGGAAGTTATCTGATTCAACCGAGCGACCTCGTCAATGGATGAGAATACATTGCTCGATAGGCCAGCGAGATAAGCGGCGCCGAGTGCTGTTGATTCGGCAATCTCGGGAATGAGTACCGGAATGCCCAGTATATCGGCCTGAAACTGCATCAGGTACCGGTTCTTTATCGCACCACCGTCAACCCGCAGCTCTTCTATTACTGTGCCGGAATCCTGCTGCATTGCATTAATGACGTCCATCGACTGAAAGGCGATTGACTTGAGCGCTGCACGCACAATCTGTTCTATCGTTGTATCCCGTGTCAGGCCGAACAGCGCACCCCGTGCATCCATTCGCCAGTGAGGTGCCCCGAGGCCAACGAATGCGGGGATCATGATGACCTCGTCGTCCTTATCGACGGCGAGTGCCATCGATTCTGATTCCGAGCTTTCAGTGAAGAATTTCATATAATCCCTGAGCCATTGGACAACAGCGCCACCGATGAATACCGATCCTTCGAGGGCATATACCGCCTTGCCTTTATTATCGCACGCGAGCGTTGTGAGGAGACCGTTCTTTGAGCGTATATTTTCAGTGCCCGTATTGAGGAGCACAAAACAGCCGGTACCGTATGTATTTTTTATCGTTCCTTCAAAAACGCAGTTTTGACCGACCATTGCGGCCTGCTGGTCGCCGGCTATCCCACCGATAGGGATTCCTTCGGGGATCCCTGACGCGCTTGTCGTGCCGAAAGGGGCTGCCGAGTCCAGTACTTCGGGGAGAAGGGACTCTGGTATCGAGAGTATATCCAGAAGCTCCGGGTCCCACTTTTTTTCAGTGATATTATAGATGAGGGTTCGTGACGCGTTGGTGTAATCGCTCATATGTGATTTGCCACCGGTGAGATTCCAGAGTATCCATGTGTCGATGGTTCCGAAGAGGAGATCGCCGCTTTCCGCCAGGTCTCGAGCACCGAGGACATTGTTGAGAATCCAATTGATTTTTGTTCCCGAGAAATAGGCATCAATTACCAGTCCTGTTTTTTTTCGGAAGAGGTCTTCCAGCCCTTTCTCCTTGAGGGCATTACAGATGTCGGTGGTCCTCCGGCACTGCCAGACGATGGCATTATAGACCGGTTTACCGGTCTTCCGGTTCCACAGGACAGTCGTCTCCCGTTGATTGGTAATACCGATCGAGATGGCATCCTTGCTTGAAAGATCTCCCTGTTGTATCGCTGCGGGGATCAGTTTCTGTATGGACCGCCAGATTTCCTCCGGATCGTGCTCGACCCATCCTGGCTTCGGGAAGTGCTGGGTGAATTCCTTGTACACGCTCGATATCGGCTTCCCCGATTCATCGAAACAAAAAACTCTGTTTCCGGTTGTTCCGAGATCAATTGCAATGATGTATTTTTTGCCCATTATAGCACCTCGTCGATTTTAAAAAAATAGTTCTGAGTTGAAGTCGTTGCAGGATCGCTTACGTCATGAATGTTAAAAAAATTATTTATTTCGGTGCTGATGTCAATTATAATTTGACTTCAGCAATTGGCAGTCTTCAGGCGACACGTCGACGTGTCGCCTGAAGACTGCTGATGGATTATTTTCTGAACATTTAGTGCTTGCAAATATATCCCCTGTCAGTATGGTGATTTAACCGAGAATGTTTCAATGAGTGGGCGAATTGCTTTTCCGCTGTTTTTCATACCGGATTTCCGATAAACGATAATGAGGACTTAATGGCCGAACGATTGAGAGAGATATTTCCCGGTAAGCTGGTATTTATTGCTGAGATTGGCATGAATCACAACGGTGATTCTGATCTCGCAAAGCGTATGATTGAAAGTGCCGGGCGGGCCGGTGCGGATGCCGTTAAATTTCAGACTTTTACCCCCGAGTTTATGAACTCGGTGTATACAACATCGCTACTTGCCGGTGGCGCTGAAGGGGAGCCGGATTCCAGCCAGCAGGATTTTTTTAAGCGCCATGCCCTTACCGCCGATGAATTTCATGTGCTCTTTCGTCATGCACGGGATAACGGTGTTGAGTTCTTCTCATCTCCCTTCGACCCCGATTCTGTTCAGCTCCTTGAGGATATCGGTGTTCGGCTCTATAAAGTTGCCTCATCGGAGGTGACCAATCATATTTTGTTGCAATCGATTGCAAAAACGGAAAAGCCGGTAATCATGTCGACAGGTATCGCTCATGAAGATGAAATAGCCTCTGCAATCGATACGCTGATCCGGAATGGGACGCCGGAGATTGTATTGCTGCACTGTGTTTCACTGTATCCGCTTTCCCGGGAACAGGCGAATATGATGAGAATACAGCGTTTGAGAGATCGGTTTCAATGCGAGATCGGCTTTTCAGACCATACCCGTGACAGCACGGCGATTGAGATTGCTGCCGCACTGGGCGCACGTGTTTTCGAAAAGCATTTCACCCTGCACGAGGAGATGGAATGCCCTGATGCGGACGTGTCGATCGGACCTGAACGGTTCCGCGAGATGAGAAAATCGGTTGACGCAGTTTTAGAAATGCTCGGGGATGGCCATATATCATATGATGATGAAGAAAAAGATGTTGCGCGATCTGCGAGAAGGAGTCTCTTTGCCAGAAGGGATATTCCGGCGGGTACGGTGATTGCGATGGATGATATTATTCCCAAGAGGCCTGGTGTCGGTTTGCCGGTGTATGCGGTGAACAGGGTTCTCGGCCGCAGGAGCAGGGTTACCATACGAAAGGACTTCCTATTGAGAGATGAGTACTTTGAATAAATTGCTAGTGAGCCTGACAGGCGTTTTTGTTCTCTTCATGATGCCCCTCATGCAGGTGAGGGCTGATGCTCCTCTTTTCCTGCCGGAAACGGAACAGAGCTATTTCTCTGATCAGGAGATGCTCCTGCTCGAGAATACCGCTGCAATCCTTGAATTTGAAGTTGAATATGATCATGTATTGAAGCTCTATTATCTCACCGCTGCTGAGAGCGCACAGAAAGAAATGATTCAGAAAAAGAGCCGAGTGGTGCTCGTTTTGCAGAAGAGAAAAGTCCCGCTGATTAAATCGCTCTATGAAAAGCTCTTCGAGCAGTATCGGAGAATTGAGCAGGAGATGGAAAAGGCTGAAAGCGATTCCGATTCCCGGGAGCTGAAGAATTATCTCAGCCCGCTGAAAGAATACTGTGCCCTTCTGGAAGAACACATCTCGGCGCGTGATTCCGCATTGCGGGATGTTCTCAATGAGAAGAAGAAGCGGATAACTGCATCGGTAAAGAAGCGTTATGAGAGAGCGCAGGAATCACCCATATCATTCTTTACCAGAGAAGAGATCGCCATACTGGAGAGTACTACTCATGCGCTTGACCTCGACTATGGATATGATGAGGAGACGAATCTGGCGTACATCTACTCATTTTCCTATAGTGATACCAATATCAAGCAGAAGGAGCGTTTTTTTACCGAGGTACTGGAAAAGCTCAAATCGAATTCACTCTTGAATTTTTATAAAAAGATCTACCGGCTTTATGTAATGACAAAACACAGGATGGATTTTTACAAAGATAAGAAAGAGTGGAAATACTATATCTTCATTAAGAATGAGCTTTTACCTCCTGTTCAGCTCTTTTACAACCTGCTTGAGCGGAATATAAATGAAATAGAACCGTCTCTCAGTCCCGCGATTGAAAAGTCCAAGAAGGAAGCTGATCAGTGGGTTAAGTGGTATTATCGGGATAAAGAACAGATAGTCGATACCTTTTAAAACCATGAATGGATTGGTTCGTATATTATATCACAGTGAAAAGGTTGGTTGAAGATGGTAAGCACTATAGAAGAATTTCATGCAGTTTTCAGGAGCCCCTATGAATATGCGAGGCGGTTGAAATCGGAGAGTGGGAAGAAGATAATCGGGTTTTTTTGCTCCTATACCCCGGAAGAGCTTATCCATGCTGCCGGGGCTGTTCCCATGCGCCTTTTCAGCTCGCCGGATCAAGCAATTGCCCACGCTGATGCGCATCTGCAATCGTATAGCTGTTCGCTGGTGAGAGGAGCCCTTGAGGAAGCATTGACGGGGAGGCTTGATTTTCTCGATGGTACCGTTTTCCCGCATACCTGCGATTCCATTCAGCGCTTGTCCGATATCTGGAGGCTCAACACCTCTTTCTCTTTCTTTGCTGATGTCGTTTTACCGGTGAGACTTGATGCGGAAAGCGCACGGCAGTATATGAGAGATGTCCTGGACAAGTTTCGCTCGGATCTGGAAAAGGGGCTCGGTGTTGAGATAACCGATGAAAAGATCAGGGAATCGATTGTGCTCTATAACGAAATACGGGATACGCTCAGAAGGCTGTATGAATTCCGCAGCGAGAACCCGTATATCCTGAGCGGAAGTGATGTCTATGCGGTGGTACGAGCATCGATGCTTCTTGAGAGAAGGGAGCTGCTTCAGAAGCTTACCGGGCTGCTCAATGAGGTTACCGAGGAGAAATCGGTCGGGAGCCCGGAAAAGAAGAGGATCATCTTAACCGGAGGCATCTGCAATCACCCTGATGTATACACGATTATTGAAGAGTCCGGCGGTGTTGTCGTCTGGGACGATATGTGCACCGGTGCCCGCTATTTTGATGGTGTTATTTCGACGAAGGGAGATCCTGTTCATGCGATAGCGGACAGGTATTTCGAAAGGGTGATATGTCCGGCAAAGCATGTTACGAACTTCTCTCGGGGGGAGGATATTGTGAGGATTGCACGGGAGAACCGTGCTGACGGTGTCTTATTCCTCGTTCTGAAGTTCTGTGATCCCCATGCTTTTGATTATCCTTATATGAAAGCGTTCCTCGATAAGGAGGGAGTTCCCAGTATGCTCCTCGAAGTGGAGGATCAGCTCCCTTCCGAGGGGCAGTTGGAAACGCGCTTTGAAGCGTTTATTGAAATGCTGTAAAAGGAGAAGTCGATGGCTGAAAAAATGACCAGAGACCCCGAGAGGGAGAAGCGGAAGATAAAGAGCGCAAAGAAGATGCACGCAATCATGACGGATTACTATCTGGAGGCCAAATCAGCACGCCAGAACGGCAAAAAGGTTGCCTGGATTACCAGCGGTGGTCCTGTAGAGCCCCTCATCGCCATGGATGTCATTCCGGTCTATCCGGAAAACCACGGTGCCATGATCGGGGCATCGAAGATGGGGGGCGATCTCTGCGAGAAGGCGGAAGAGATGGGGTATTCCCGTGATCTCTGTTCCTATGCCCGATCCGATATCGCCTGTTCGACGGTACAGGGTGGACCTATCGGCGGCCTTCCGGAGCCCGATATGCTCATCTGCTGCAACAATATCTGCGGGACGGTGCTCAAATGGTACGAAGTGCAGGCGCGATATTATGATATCCCCCTCTTCATATTTGATACTCCTTTCTGCCATACTGAATTCCCGGAAATTGCGAAGAGCTATGTCCGCAAACAGGTCAAAGAATATCTTGAATTTCTTGAGACTGTTTGCGGAAAACCGTTTGATTATGACAGGATGGACGAGGTCGGCAGGCTCTCTGTTCAGGCTCAGAGATTATGGCGGGCAGTTCTTGATACGGCGATGAACAAACCGTCGCCGATGAGCGCCTTCGATGCATTTTTCCACCTCGCGCTCATTGTTACTCTGCGAGGGACACCGGTTGTGCTCGAGTACTATGAAACCCTTCTCGAGGAGATGAAAGAGCGTGTTGCCAGCGGTATCAGCGCGGTACCCAACGAAAAGTATCGACTTCTGTGGGATAACATCCCGGTGTGGTACCGGTTGCGATGGCTTTCTGATAAATTTGCTGACCACGATGCCTGCCTTGTCGCGGATACCTATACCTCCGCATGGGTCAGCCAGTTGGACATGTTAGATGAGAATAACTTTATCGAGAGTATGGTCGAGGGGTACACCGCTATCTACCTGAATATTTCCATTGATGATATGGCAAAAATGATCCTCGACATGATTGACAAGTACGATGTCGATGGAATGGTCATGCATTCAAACAGGAGCTGCAAGCCGTACTCGCTGGGGCAGTATGATATTCAGCGGATTATTCAACGCGAGCGCGGCATTCCCACGCTCATACTCGAGGCTGACATGGTTGATGAGCGAAATTTCAGTGAGAGTCAGATTGAGACGCGTATCGATGCCTATATGGAGACGATTCGAAAGAGCTAGCTCCCCGCCGCATGATCGCCTGCAGGAGGAGGTTGCGAGAAGGGACCGCTTCCCTCCCCGAATAGAGAAATCGGGAAAATCGTAAAATGGATGTTTTTGCAATAGGAGCACTCTCTATCGCACCGGGCATATTCTGGCTCTGGTTTTTCTACAAAAAGGATACGCTTGAACCGGAACCCAAAAGCCTTATCGTGAGGATGTTTTTCTTCGGTATGCTCTCGCTCGTCCCCGCGGCTCTTGCCGAGTTTCCGTTGCGGGGAATGACTTTTGTTCAACTGGTTATCGCAGCACCGATTATTGAGGAGTGTATTAAGTTCTCCGTAGTTCGATATGCGATATATTCACACAGAGAGTTCGATGAACCCATGGACGGGATCATGTACGCCATTGCTGTCGCGCTCGGTTTCGCTTCATCTGAAAACGCGCTCTCTATACTAACTTCTTATCTGGCGCCTCAGATTGCTCTGGGCATGTCGGATCCCGTTTTTGCACTGGGATTTGTCTGGAAGCTCTATATTGTGCGGGCTCTTCTCACTGTTCCGGGGCATGCAATATGGTCAAGTATGTGGGGGTATGCGATCGGATGGACAAAGTTTGCCCCACAGCAGCGGCTTTCTCCGGTGCTGAAAGGCATTCTCATTGCCATCGTTCTCCATGCTCTCTTCAATTATCTGGTGACATACTATATCCCCGGTGCCGTGGGCATGCTCGTTCTGGTGCCCGTTATGTGGCGGATGGTGTATAACCGGATTGAACGGGCTCTTGCGCAGTCGCCGCACAGCAGGAGTGTTCAGGAGGGGAGTGCCGATGAACAGCATCCTGAATCTTCTGATCCCGGTTAGAATCAGTTCGGATTTCGCAGTTTTTTACTATTAGCTGATGGATATGGTTGATACGGTATGGTAAGAGCGCTTGATGAGTATGTTGTTGAACGATGTGCTCAGGACGGGAAGCGTGCAGTGTTCGGTCTCGATCGTGATGGCGAGTTCAGGAAGTGGCTTCTGGACCTCGAACGGGTCGATCTTCTCACGGCTTCCAGCAGATGGGTTCTCGTTACCGTTCCAACGACAGAGACCGGCATAGAGCCGTCGTTTCCGAAGGAGCAGCCCTATGCATGGAGCGGCAAGATCAATGAATACGCTAAAAAAATTCATAGAATGTTGCAGGATATATCGATGAAAGCTTCAGGGATTGTTCTCCTTTTCATCGCACTGTTCACTGCTCCCCTCTTGGGTGAGGTGGACTCACTGTTCAGAGAGCTGATACGGGTTAACTCCCGTGTAAAGACCATAGATGCAGAAATCGAGCAGTATATACGGGATGCCAGCGGCTCCATTGAGATCTTCAAGGGGCGGTATCGTGCTGACCAATCGGGCAGGTTCAGGATTGATTATCACACTCCCCATAATCAGATTGTGGTCAATAATGGCAGCGAGCTCTTATGGTATTATCCCGATGATAAGCTTCTCTATGTTATCGGTACGGGGACCGAGGAAGCAGCGCTCTCGGTCCATCCTCTGACGGAATTATCGAGGATGGTGTCGCGTGATTTTCACGTTACCTACCTGGGAGAGCACCTCTTCGGATTTTTCACGCTTGCCCATCAGTTCATTATCACCAATAAAAAAAAGAATCTCACCATCGATGTCTGGATTGAGGTGAAGAGAAAAGTCGTCCTTGCGAGGACAGTCCGAAACCCCCTGGGGCAGGAGATCCTCAAAGAGATGTATGGCGGTTATCGGGACATCGGCGGCATCCTCTTCCCCATGAGAATCGATGTTTACGCGAAGTCAAAGGCCGGTGTTACGAGAAATACAACGTATTATCGTAAGGTGTTCCTGAACAGGTCGATGCCCGGGAGAATATTTCATCTTACCCTTCCTGACGACGTGCTGATGAGACGGTATGGCGAGTGAACGATTTGCCGGCAATGGAGAATGCCGATCTGTTGTGCTGATGATGCAGCATTCGGAGCACAGGAAATGAATGAGCAATGAAACGGAGAGGATTGAACAGGATCGCTATTCTGATTGCATTTGTGCTGCTCGGCTTTTCAGCGCTCGGGGGAATGCCCGGCTTTGCTGTTCAGGTAAAGGAGATAATCATCAGAGGGAATTCGATCCCCCTCGATTTCGATCCGGTGCTGCGCCGGAGCGGAGAGCTGAGCCAGACAGAGATTGAATCACTGGGGGCGGTTATCACTGACCGCTATCATCAGAGGGGGTACACCACTTCGTATGTCGACCGGTTTGTTCTTCGAAGCGATGGAGTTCTGGAGATACATGTCAGGGAATCACGAATTGTCGGAGTGCAGGTATCGGGTATCAGCCAACCGCGAGAGGATGAAATAGCATCGATGCTTGTTGTGCAGCGGGGAGAGATTTATAACAGATATATCCTGCGTGAGCGCGTTGAAAACATTAAACGAAGATTTGCGCTCAGGAGCATCGATGTTCAGGTGAAAAATTACGCAGATTCGGGAGACGTCTATCTCTCCGTCACGGTGAGAAGGTCTCTTCCCGGCAGAATCGCCGGCGGGGTGACCGTTGAGCCTATCTACGGGCTTACCCCTGAGATTGGATACTGGTACCCTTTTAACAATTCCGTACTGAGGATAATTGCGAGAGCGGGGTATCGCGATGATGAATTTCGAAAGGTCGAAGGGGACGTCAGATATGAGCGAGCATTCGGAGAGGGGAGATGGGTTTTCTTCCTCGGTATGATTGGGAATCGATTGATTGAACAGTGGGAATCACTGGAGCGTGAATATACAACCGCATCCCTTACTCCGGTATCCGGTATTGTACTTATGCCGGGGCGGGCATTTCGATGCACCCTCTCTTTCAGGGAGATTATCACGCGACTGAGCGATTACCGGGAAGATGCAACTGAAGATGAATTCCTCGATTACGATTCCCGCGGCACTATTGAGCTTCAGTATAGCGATCAATACTATCTCCTGCAGAAGAGAGAAGCAACGAACCTGAAGGTTTCATTTTCGGGCGGAAGGAGCACTCTGGAGAGCGGTGGATATGTGCACGCGAAGGGTTCCTTCAGAAGCTCGGTCACCCTGCTGGCCTGGGCGCGGTTCATCCCCCGGCTGAATGTCTTCTATACAACTTCGGACGTGCGGTTTCTCTGGGCATATGTCTTCGATTGGAGTCTCCTGGGATTCTTCAATGATTTTACTGCCTCGAAATGGAAAAATACAGGGGGGCTCGATCTGGAGCTGGAGATATCCCCTGAATTTCTCTACATCGGTCCCTTTGTCAACAGCGGGTATTTCAAGGATGAGTTCGATGAGTGGGTCTGGAAACATGGTGGTGGAGCGAAAACAACAGTTCATTTTCGCGGCTTTGACGTTCAGGTCTCCTATGCCTGGGATCTGTCACGCAGGCCGGCCGACGGCGGCCTCTATATTTTTGTCAGTGGGAGGTTCTAGCGCGGCGGTGACTTTAAAAAGGGCGTATCAATCGTGGCGGATACTCGGGAAATCCTTTAATTAAGGCTGCTATTGATCCGAAATAGATATTAGATGCTTTATCATTTCATGTTTGCCGTTTTCTCCTGATGAGAGCAGGTGCGTATCTTTCTGCATATGTCACGGAAGGTAAACGGTTTCTTCGATTTCCTGTGTCGGAGGGGAGCTCTGTCGATATGCTCCATAATTGCGGATAGATCATTGAAATACTTATATGAAAGGGATATGAGTTCTTATGGAAGGCAAGGTTATTGATTTTCTGGCATATAAGATTGAAAGAACATTGCTCAAAAACGGGTTCGCCATCAAAAAAGATGACGAGAAGAATGTAAAGCTCCTCCTGAAGATTCATAAGACCTGAGAGCTCCTTTTTTAATAATACTTGAAAATTTTTCTCTCCACTTTAGTGTATGCTCCCAATGCATACGATTGATCATGAGAACAGCGAGGGATAGACCATCCCCAGAAGGAATTAATATGGCGAAAATCCGGCCTTTTATCGGGCTCCGACCGAAGCGAGAGGTGGCGCCACTCGTCGCTGAGCTGCCGTATGATGTCGTTACCTCAGAAGAAGCACGGGAAGTGGCAGCGAAAAATGAATACAGCTTCTACCATATAACGAAGCCTGAGGTCGATCTGCCCGAGCAGGTTCATGTATATGATGACAGGGTATATCAAACCGGAAGGGGAAATCTGGATGCCTTTATTCGATCTGGCATCCTTCAACTCGATGAGTCTCCGAAGTTCTTTCTCTATACCCTGATCATGGAAGAGCGCGAACAGACCGGTCTTGTCGCCTGTGTCCATATTGATGATTATATGAATAATGTCATTCGGAAGCACGAGCTGACGCGGGAGGAGAAAGAACTGGACCGATCGAAGCACATGGATGTTCTGAATGCGCAGACGGGTCTGGTTTTCATACTGTATCGTCAAACGGGTGGGAAAACCATGCTTTTTGAAAAGGGGATGGGAATTGAACCCGAATACGATTTTATCACTTCCGATACTATCAGGCACATTTTCAGGGTTATTTCCGATAAAGACCTCTGTGATTCTTTCGTGGACGCCTTTCGGGATGAGATTCTCTATATCGCTGATGGGCATCACCGGGCTGCTTCTGCTGTCAGAGTGGGCTTATCGAGACGGGATGCAGGGCTCGGCGGTGAGTCTGAATGGTTCATGGCGGTAATCTTCCCGCACGATCAGGTTCGCATCCTCCCCTACAACCGGGTGGTGCGAGGTCTCGGCGGTGGGATCGATTCCCTCTTGAAGAGGCTTGCGGAGAAGTACGATGTACAGAAAACGGATCACCCCGTGCCGGATTCACCACGAAAATTCTGCATGTATTTAAAGGGGGAATGGTTCCGTCTGATACCACGATTTACCGTTGATAAGACGAGTTGTATGCTCGATGTTGCCATGCTTCAGGAGACCATACTCGAACCTCTTCTGAATATTGAGAATCCGAGAACCGATTCGCGAATTGAATTCATCGGTGGCATAAAAGGGAGCACAGAGCTTGAGCATTTTGTTGACAGCGAGGGTGATAGTGTTGCCTTTTCTCTCTATCCGGTATCTGTTGAGGAGTTGATGCGCGTTTCAGATTCCGGTGGCATCATGCCGCCAAAATCTACATGGTTTGAACCGAAGCTGCGAAGCGGCCTGGTTCTCCATCTCCTGTGACAATTTTCTCTTGACTTTTTCTCGAGTGGGGCTATTTTGAATGTGTTCATCTCTGAGAGTGCACGGGAATGTTCGTATGTGGAGACGAGGGGTCTCGAACCCCTGACCTCTTGAATGCCATTCAAGTGCTCTCCCAGCTGAGCTACGTCCCCGTAATTGGATGATAAAAGGTTTATACTGTCATACTTTTTGTCAACTACATTTTAGAAAAGTTTCTGGCAGGGATATAATAATGTCAGATGAGTTCGGTAAACTCAAACTCCAGATTGAACAATTACAGAATGAGGCTGAACAACTGAAGAAAGTTATCAGCGGATATGAAAACGTATTGAAGCTCAATGAAAAGGAGCTGGCAAATGCAGAG
>CAZZCF010000098.1:0-16192 GCA_964652955.1 uncultured Leptospirales bacterium | reverse complement strand
AGTATTCAGTACAATCTGTTCCATTTCTTTCGGATTCGATACTAATCAGTGCAAATCTCCCGCAAAAAACTTCTTTTACACACCTGCTGTGCTCCCTGTTTTTCACATGTTTATGAAGTACTGAAGGATTCATATAATGTTACGTCCTATTTCTACAATCCCAATATCTCGCCGAGAGATGAATACGAAAAGAGATTATCTGAGCTGAAGCGTTATGCGGAAGAAATTGGCTTTCAACTTATCGTCGGCTCATACGACATCAGAGAGTGGACGCAGCGGGTGAAACCGTTTCGATTCATGGGAGAACGATCTGAACGGTGCTGGAATTGTTATCATTTCAGGCTCGAGAAAACCTTCATTCATGCTGTTGACGAAGGATATGATATTGTTGCAACGTCCCTTTCAATCAGTCCCCATAAAGATGCATATCGGATCAATAAATCCGGAAATGAGCTCGAGAAAAAGTACGGTATTCCATTTCTCACAGCCGACTTCAAGAAGAAGGACGGATTCAAGAAATCGGTTGAGCTCTCGAAGAAACATGGATTCTATCGTCAGAATTACTGCGGTTGTATATATTCGAAAATGGAACGGGAAACGGCCTCAGTGTACTACACAAAGTAAATGGAACTGAATTCATTCAAGCTCGCGGTGAAAATAATTAGTCTGGTCCCCTCGCTGTTCGTATTCATAATATGTCTTTGAATAAAGATCAGTACAATGCATCACGACCTGTCGGTGGTATCAGTCTCGTTATTGCCGGTGCGGGGACGGGAAAAACGAGGACGCTCGTCGAGAAAGTCAACAACATCATTATCTGTGGGATCCCTCCCGAGAAAACACTGATCCTGACATTCAGCCGGAAGGCGGCCGATGAGATTGCGGAACGGGTGAGAACCGCAATCGGTGATGGGGCGCAAGGGTTAGTCTCGGGCACCTTCCACTCGTACTGCTTGAGCCTTCTGCGAGAATATCGTGAAGCATTTCTGACTGAAGAGGGATTCAGCGCATTCCCTCAGGTTGTTGATGACGAGCTTCGTGACCAACTGCTCACCGATATCATCGGACATTCTCTCGATCAGTTTCTCGGACTGCCGATTCATGCAATTAAGTACCTTCTGAACAACTATGAGAAGCTCGATAGTAATAATAAAAAAAAGCTTCTCGGGAACGGAATTGCGGAGATGCTCTTTGAAGTGCGAAAATTATATCGACAGATGAAGTGCAGTATGAACTGCATCGATTTTGAAGACATGATCGACTTCAGTATACGACTTCTCGAGAAGCATGAAACCATCCGAAACGATGTTGTCAACCGATTCGACTATATTCTCGTCGATGAATTTCAGGATACATCGGAGAATAACTTCAGACTTCTGAAACTGTTGCTGCCATCGATATCGCCCAATCTTTTCGTCGTTGGAGACGACTGGCAGTCTATTTACGGCTTTCGAGATGCACGGGTTGAATATACGGTCCGAATGAAGCGCTATTTCCCGAATGTTACGCTCTACAAGCTGAGGAAAAATTATCGCTCACGGAAGGAGATTGTTTCCCTTTCGAATCGATTTATCAGGAGGAACCGGTTTAGAACGAGGAAAAGGATTGTTTCATCCAGGGGAAGGGGAGGGAGAATCGTAAGCATCGGCGTTCAATCCCTTGCCGAAGAATGCAGGACCATTCAGAATATCGTGAAGGGCGAGAGAGAGCATGCGGAGACTATTGCCGTTCTCTATCGAAATAACTGGCAGGGTAATTATATACGGGATCGGTTGACAGATTCTCATCAGCATTGTGGAAACGAAGTTGTCATGATGACCATCCATTCCTCGAAGGGGCTTGAGTTTCATACCGTCATCATTGCCGGCGTTATGGATGAGATACTCCCGGACCGATCATCTGATCTTGAAGAGGAGCGAAGACTTTTCTATGTAGCGCTTACCCGGGCGAAGGAACAACTATTCATTTTATACCATCGTAACCCGGATGACACCCTTCCTCGATTTGCCCTGGAGCTCGGTTTTTCTGATAGCTGAGTTTCACCGCTGGCTACAGCGTGCTGAAATGTCCCCGCTGTTCGTATACCATTCCGTGAAGATGCAAAGACCCCCAATTCGGCAGCCCCGCGGGTTTAAGTCATTCCTTGGCAAATCAGCTCAGAAGAGTTGTTTTAAATATGCGGTAGGGAAAAATCCTCACGATACTCTGTTCGATATTGATGATTGAGACTTCTTTAATTTCTTCTGTTTCACTTACCCATTGGTGGGCGTATTTTACCCGCGATCTCCTTTAAGCCCTCATAGAGCTTCATATTCTCGACGCAGCAGGCTTCAGCTTTCTTCATGCGGGTTACTGTTGTCTGTATGCCATCGGTTATAACAAAGGTATGATTTTCCGTTGGGAGAATGCTCTTATGTGCACGCATCTCCATCTTCATCATCTTTGTATAATGACTCGCGGGGAGATTATCCTTATGAGCACGGAACCGCAACAGCGAGATTGTCATCAAACGGGGTTCGTAGGGGTGGAACATGACGTACTGCTGTACATCGGGATGATGGGTATGCTCGAGGTACTTCCGCTTCCAGTGATACTCGGCGTAGAATGAGAGATCATTTGCCAGCAATCTCCTGTCGAGGTAGCGGAACATCCCGGGGAAGAGCTGGCTGAGAAGGAGTGCCCGTGCCTGCCCGTTCTGCTTCCCCTGCATAAGTGCTGCTGTGGGTTCTCTGAGATAAAGAGGTTCTCCGCTGTTATTTCTCATCCATCGATAGGTGTGATGGTAATAGCTCGATTCGAAGGGGCTTCCGGTCATGGTGGTGAGCTCCGATTCCCATCGGGGGAAGGGGCTCCCGTCATTCTCATGGTGCCAGAGCATCTTTCTCAATCGTCCGTACGCAGCAAGGTCTCCCCTGAAATCGTATCTGCATTCCGATAGGGCGATGCAGTAGTTAAGCAGCATCCGCAGGGAGGTGTCGTGCTTCCAGATGCATCGCATCTTGATAGCGAGGGCGATTGCATCGGCAGCAGAGGGCTGGAGACGAGAGCGGGTGGTAAAGATTACGGTGCCGTCGCTGATACCGTTATACAGCTCTTTCCCATAATATCCGGTGAATTCGCGATAGAGGGGCATGAGCATGTCGATATGCTTATAATAGACCAGAAAGAGATTCGGATTGAACAGCAACCAGGGAATCTCTCTCCGCAACTCCATTACGAGTGCTGCCTGAAACGTCTTCACGGTGGTATACTTTTTTTTCAGCTTTTCGACAAGATCTCTTTTCTTCATTTCCTGCACGACGGCGAGAAACTCGATTGATCGCGGTGTCCTCGGCTTATTTCCGAGAGTTTTCATAACATACTGAAAAGACCCCTTCCACCAGGAGCCGGATATCCCCCTTCTGAATATATTTTCTCCCTTCTGATACTTGCGAGGAAACTCCATCGGCTCACTATTCTCTACCGGATAGTAATTTCCCATTCGCAGAGAGAGCCCCGGAAATTCCTCCTCATCTTTTTTCAATGCATTTCTTATTTCCAGGATTATTTCTCGGTACTTGTTCATCTCGCCGAAGGGATAGACCTCCCGGTGGAATGAACCGGCATTATCTTTCACCTCCACGGAAACAGGATTCCGGGCGAGCGTTACCGGATTGTAGGGATTCCCCTCAGCGACACTTATTTCAGTTAACCTGATGGCGAATGCCGGTTTCATCCTGCGATTCCCGAGCAGCTCATCGTCATTCGCCTTGTAGTAGAAGTAATCCATATCCATCAGCTGCTCAATGATATCCGGGTCAGGGGTAAGCAGTGTTCGGGCGCTCGATTCGATAAGGGCGCCGGTCACATCAATCATCTTCAGCTTCTTCTCTGCCAGCTTTTCGAAGTATTCGTGGCCGTATCTCCTGTATGTCCGCCGCGAGACTATCATAACGGGGCCGGCGATAGCATCCTCCCATATTCTCCGGTAGAAATCTCCTTTCTGGTGGTACCTTTCTTGATAATCCCGGTTACATTCATCGAGTTCCCTTTTGCTGAGATGCCCGGCGTAGATCAGTCCGGCGGTATTGGTAAATCCGCCGGTGTGATTCCCCCGATATGCCCCGCGGGGTATGCCCTTCATGAGTCCGGGATGTCCCCTTTTATCAGCGACATCGAAGTAGGGGAAAAGGCTCTTCAACCCCGGATTGAAGCGGTGTCTGTTTCTACCTGCTCCGTTCGAACCGCTCCAGAGAGCTACACTGAGGTACTTTTTATTCCAGTATCGCTCAAAGTCCTGCTCGCAACTTCTCCCGGTACGGACGTACATCTTGTGGAGATAGAGATCACGATATATCTCCTGATATCGGAGAACGCGCGCCCAGTATCGGGCCTCTTTCATATCACCGTTGTCGAAAGCTCTGAGCGCATGCACGGGAGTTATCAATCGGTGAAAGAGCAAGGAGAAATATTCCTCATGTGATGCCTTCAGAATCTGCTCAATGAAACTCTTTTCGTCGCGGTTCCACTTCACATTAATCTGAGGCTCTATCTCTCTCAGATACATCTTCATCATCTGATCAACCGGCCGGTGCTCCACCGGTATCTGAACATAGTCTCCTGCATCTTCCAGCCACCGTGGAGCGGGATGTATCAACCGGGCAAGTCTGAGCTTTGCAAGGTACATTCGCTGGAAGATGTATGATCGGAGCGCTCTCAGAACAGGGTGATTGGGATCGGTTATAATGGGGCCGTAG
Organism: uncultured Leptospirales bacterium; assembly: GCA_964652955.1. Classification (GTDB taxonomy): domain Bacteria; phylum Spirochaetota; class UBA4802; order UBA4802; family JAKQUI01; genus CAZZCF01. The sequence goes on along the minus strand of CAZZCF010000098.1, from coordinate 11,456 downwards.
GTGATTCGGGATCTGTTTCTCCTGTCTTCTCGAAATCCGTCAGCAATCCCGTAGAGGATTCTGTCGTGCAGGTGCCAGTCAGCGGATCTCCGGCGATAGACGTCAAGGTCATAGACGTATATGAATACTCCGTTCTGATTGTGGGTCAGTATTCTTCTGAAGGGATCCTCCTCCCTGAAATCATACAGCAGATCATCATCTATCATGCCCAGAAAGGCGGGAGAATTCTTTTCGATCGGTCTCGTCCATATGCGGAAGTTCATCGGGTACTCTTCCGGATGAGCAATGGAATACTCATCGTGTACCCATAGAACCTCACTGTTATTTTTGACCATCACGCCGTAGCTATCGAGGGTATCCTGAAAACCTATCTTTCCGCATCCATTATCGCTATTATAAAATGCGTTGTGATATTTCTCGCTGAGCTGCAAATATCCGTTTTCGGTATTGATGTCCCATTGCTCATTATCCATTCGGACAGGAATCGATTTGAACTGCCTGATGAGCGATTCTATCTGAGCGTTGCTGAAAGCACCCCTCCCTCGTACAGCGCCCGAATGACCTTCCCCCACAGTTCTCCGAGCCTGTTCGAGGTATCGGAGATAGTTGTGGCGGAAGTGATATCTGAGCTTCCGATAGTGAGTATTCCTGTAGCTCTCTTCGGTAAGCGGTGGAACGGCGAGGAAAAGTGCTATCAGAGTTGCTGCTAAAGTATTTATCGATTTCCTCCTGATCGGAATGCGGCGAAAAGAATGCCCAATTATCGGTACTCTGAGCGGGTTAAACAGGTCTGTGATGCTATTCCATATTGACAGTTTTTTGCATAAGGCTAAATATTTATAACGTCAACAATTTATTGGGGAGAGTTAATAATATTAGAAGCTGTCTGCCATCACCTCTTCGGAAGATTCGCATGGTTGCTGAAATAATCGATGATCCTTAAATATTGTAATTGCGGAACAGGCGGTTCACCGCTTATACTGTCACTGATAATTGATAGCCGGGTGGTAGCACTCTCTTCAGGAGGTAGATGGTATGGACTATTCCGAACTGTTAATGAAGCGGCGCTCTATCAGAGATTTCGAGAAAAGGGAGGTGCCGGAGGATGTAATACGCGAGATAATCAGTGAGAGCTGCATGGCGCCGAGCGCCGGGAACCGTCAACCCTGGAAATTCATCATTATAAACAATCGGGAGGTGATAAAGCGCCTCTCCGATGAAAGCAAGAAGAATATTCTCGCAGCTATTGAAGCAGATCCAAATTCTCCATCGAAGCAGTATCGGGAGATAATGAAGCTCGAGGAGTACAACGTTTTCTATAATGCACCCTGCCTGATAATCATCGTTGGGCCCCGCAAGAATCCCCTTACACGGGTGGACTGTGCTCTCCTGGCTTCATATTTCATGTTTTCAGCAGTACAGAGAGGATTGGGCACCTGCTGGATTAATCTCGGATCGGATATCAGGGATCCGGCACTGCTCAGTGAGATAGGAATGCCCCCGGATCACCTTATTGTCGCACCGCTCATACTGGGCTACCCGAAGGAGATTCCCGCACCGACGCCGAGGAATGAACCGGACGTTTTGAAATACATCTCATAACACTTTCTCAGGTTGCCTGGATTTCCTGCCGAACATCTTCTTCTTGAGAATTGAGAGGACCGCCTCTCTGCCGATTTTTGCGTAGAGCTTCATATTTGTTTGCGGTAATTTCGAAGACATCCCCCGGAAAACCATTGTATTGGCGCCTGCCGGGCAACCGGTGACACAGAGACCGCACCCGATGCACTTTTCCGCGGTCACAACTATTCTATCGTCGACATAGGCACGCGCATCTGTCGGACAGCGATCGATGCACGTTTTGCAGACCCGGCACTTATCAGGATCAAACTGTACTATATACCGGGAGGTTGTACCGGCAAAGGTTTCTCCCCTGTTAATGCTCTTGAGGACGATGCAGCAACAGGGACAACAGTTGCAGAGGCTCCTTATGTGTTCTGCGCAGTTGTCGACGTTGTGAACCAATCCCCTCTTTTCAGCGTCTTCAATGATCTCTATTGCATCGTCGTAGCTGATTTCTCTCGCAAAACCGTTCTCAATCAGACTCTGTGCCAGTTCGTTGAAGACAAAGCATGTTTCGAGGGGATGTTCGCATCCCTCGCCGAGATGCCTTTTGGTAAGTCTGCAAAAGCATTGTGCAACGCCGATTCGATCCACATCCCGCTGTATCATCTCGGTAACGATATCGATGGGCAAAACCTGCCCGCCGCCGGGAAGGTCGACGTTGACCTCGACTGTTTGCAATTTTGATGATGCCAAAATTGTCGGCTCGGCGGCGAGCACCCGGTAGTAGGGGGTTTTCGTTTCAATCGCCTCTTCCAGTTCTCCCTCTATACCGGTGTTGAAGAACTTTATGTATGCTCTCCGCTGAGGAGTATCCTCCGGCTTTCGAACCTGCTGCTCGGCCATAAAGATAGGATTGCCCCGTTCAAATGAACGTCCCTCGTCGGTATCGTATTCAAGAATGAAACCCTCCGAGGAAAGTTTCTTCAGCCGCTTCGCGAGCTCTTCGGTGTGCAGCTTCGATTTCTTCTGCAATTTGGGAAGGGAGATGTTTCCGGCGAGTGGAAGCTTAAAGAATATCTCCAGATCATCAACGGAGACGGTTTTTTTCAGCGCTTCCTTGAAACTGTCACGCTCGGGTATCCTTCCCACCATAATTTCATAGAATTTACACAGATCCTCATAGTAATCTTTCATGGTATACTCCCCCTCCGGATCAGAACCGCATTATCCGTGTTCAAATGCTCTCTTCATTATTGTAATAAACCAAGCAAAGTCAAACAGTATTTCCGATCTTGAGCCAGCAACAGGGTAAATCGAAATGGATGAAGATGATAACGCTTTTCGCTTGACGTGAGGAGAAATCAGCTGTAGGGTATTTAACGAGATGGAGTACAACCAATTTGCACTTTCAGGATTCGCAGAAAATACACAATCGTGGAAGTGCTATCAGATACAGCGAGGAGCATGTAGATGTTATTAATCGATTTCTCGCAGGAATGCATCTGAGGATTTCCTGTAGAGTCGAAAACAGAACAGAGCTTTGCTTGCCTGGGAACGAGATTGCAATTACGATTTCAAACCTGTCTGTGGCGGTGAACCAATGTACTGAAATCATGATGCTGTTTTCTGGAGTATCAGCAGCGACATTTAGAAATACACCGATCAAATTATTCAAGGGGAATCGTCATGAAACGTTACGTAAAGATACTAATTGCTGTTGCAGCCGTAGTGCTCCTTCTGACGCTTTTTATGCTCAAGACCATGCGTGATGCCGGACAATTCAAGACGATTGCAGCACACTGCGATTGTGGCTGTACTCCGGTTGCCGGTCTGGTTGGCCCGGAGGATATTGAGGTTGATCCCGATCTCAAGATCGCCTTTATCTCCTGTGATGATCGGAGAGCCGTCAGACGAGGAGAGAATGTTCAGGGTGCGATATATGCCTATAGCCTGGAGAAACCTCAGCCGCTGATAAACCTTACCCCGAACCTCCCATTCGATTTTCATCCTCACGGCATTTCCCTCTATCGCACTTCCGACGGATCACGAAGGCTTTTCGTTGTGAGCCATCGTACCGATGGAGACTATATCGAGATCTTTGTCTTAAAGGGGATGAGGCTGCATCATCTTGAGTCGGTGAGCGGGAAACTCATGACCAATCCCAATGATCTCGTTGCTGTCGGACCGAAAGAATTCTATGTGACCAATATGCAGGGAGCAACCTCGGATTTCGGGAGAAATCTCGAGAAGTATTTGCAACTCTCCTGGGCCTACGTGCTTTACTACGACGGGAAGGGTTTCCGCAAAGCTGCGGAGGATTTGGCCTATCCCAATGGCATCACGGTGAGCCGAGATGGAAGAACGGTATATGTTGCTTCTACCCTGAAGCGTTGCATAAAGGTATATGATAGAGATGTGGCATCGGGGGCGTTACAGTACCGGGATGAGATTGATCTGAGCTCCGGCGTCGACAATCTGGATATTGACCGTGAGGGGAATATCTGGGTTGCCTGTCATCCGAAGATACTCACCTTTGTGAAGCACGCGGGTGATCCGTCGGTACAATCGCCCTCCCAGGTTATAAAAGTAGTGCCGAAGGAGGTGGGTTACGATATACAGGAGATATATCTCAACAGCGGTGAAGAGCTCTCGGCGTCTTCAGTCGCCGTGCTGTACAAAGACAGGATGCTCATCGGTGCGGTTTTTGGCGATAAGATCCTGGATTGTAAACTGAAAAAGTAGTGTAACACCATGTCAGTATTTTATACGATATCGTTAATCGGAACCCATTCCTGTAATGTGTACTTTCTGAAATGAATGATTTTCAAAGGTCCATAGTAGAGACGATACAGCGGCGAACATCCTGTCGGAGCTATGCGGATGATGATATTGACGGTTATGCGATCAATCGTCTTATCAGTGTAATCAAATCTCCCGGTGCCCCCCCCTTCGGCTCATCGGTTCGGTTTCATTTTCTGGGCTCGGTAGAACAGCAACTGGGGAGGGTTCGCGGAACATACGGAGTTGTCCGGGGAGCACGGAACTATATTGTCGGTGCGGTTCGACAATCAGCAATGGACATGGAGGATTTCGGATTTCTCTTCGAGCGTATAATCCTCCTCGTAACCGAGCTGGATCTCGGAACCTGCTGGATGGGCGGGACATTCAATCGTTCGAGATTTGTCGAAATGATCGATATCGGTCCAGACGAGATAATCCCTGCCGTAAGTCCGGTGGGTTATCCTGCTCAAAAGCGAACCCTCGTTGACTCGGCGTTTCGAATCGGAGCAGGTTCGAAGAGGAGAAAAGCATGGCCCGAGCTCTTCTTCGAGAGGGATTTTCATAACCCGCTATCTGAAAATGACCGCTACCTGACACCTCTCGAGATGGTCAGGCTCGGGCCGTCAGCATCCAATAATCAACCGTGGAGAATCGTCAGGATCGGCAACGGCTATCATTTCTTTCTTCAGCGGACGAAAGGGTACCGAAAGCTCTTCAGAGTTGACCTGCAGCGAATCGATATGGGTATTGCCATGTGTCATTTTCAGCTCACCGCAGGTGAATGTAATCTGCCGGGGAAATGGTCAAGAAAAGAAATCGCCATGAGATCTCTTCCAGAAAGAACCGAATATATTGTCAGCTGGGAGTGCGATGAGTGAGCTTTTTGACGATTGGCCCGATCGGTATGATGCGTGGTTCGAAACTCCGATCGGTGCGCTGATCAAGAAGTATGAGAGTGAACTCATTCTGAGACTCCTGCATCCTGTAGATGGTGAGCGCATTCTGGATGTCGGATGTGGAACGGGTATCTTTACCCGCGACATTCTCGATGCACATGCAGCCGTCATCGGGCTTGACATATCGCTTCCCATGCTTACGAGGGCACGGGAGAAGGCTCTCTCCGCGCCCTTTGCCGTTGTGGCCGGTGACATGCTCAGGCTCCCTTTCCGTGATAATTCTTTTGACAAGGTAGTTTCCATCACTGCTCTCGAATTCATTGAAGATGCCCGCTCGTCAATAGATGAGATGTTCAGGGTTGTCAGAGGGGGTGGGTATGTTGTAGTGGCGACGCTTAACAGCCGCAGCCCCTGGGCGCATCGCAGAAAAGCGCAGGCAGACGGAGAGGAAACCATATTCCGAAAAGCTCTTTTCAGATCAGCCGATGATCTTCGAGCGCTCGCTCCGGTTGATGGGATAATTGAGACGGCTATTCATTTTCAGAAGAGTGATGATCCTCGGCACGCGCAGGAGATTGAAAAGGAAGCGCGGCACCGTACCCCGGAGACCGGAGCATTCATTGCCGTGCGCTGGCAGAAACAGTAATCTCAACCGGTATCCTCTGAAATGCCAACCCGATAAACGTATATTCTGGAATGATACAGGTCAGGGACGTTCCTTATCTGTATCGGCTCCCAACCGGGCACGGCAAAGGTATTGCTGATAACCAGAGATCCCTCTTTCAGCTCACGCTCGAACTTTACCTTCAGATCCTTCATCGCATTCGGATAGAGATAGCATACGACCAGATCGGCTCCGGAGAGAGAAGCGCTGAAAAAGTTATTCCGTATCAGCTGGAGATTTTGTGCAGGGAAGATCATGGCAATTGCTCTTGAGATGAGATACGGCGCAGGTGAGTTTTCGTATCCGATTACCTGACAGGCGGGAAGCGCTCGTGCGAGGAGAAGCGCGAGATTTCCCCAGCCTGAGCCCAATTCGAAAACGGCTCCGCTCACTCTATAGGAAACTGCTATTTCGAGAAGTGCGCGTGTCACTTTCCGTGATGTCGGCATGGGAGAGACGCCATTGTAAAGAGAATATATGATAATGGAGGATACGGCAAGGATGATCAGGGTGAGTGCTGTGATTGCTATGACTGTCTCAGCCATAGCAATCAGCGATATGAACATCTCGGACATCGCTTCTGAGCTCTTCTCTACGGGATGCCGTACTTCCTGTCAGATGCACAGGTGCCGTTTGCTGATCAGTTATCCTTCCGATCTGCCTTCGCAATAAGCTGCTTGAAATAGGTATTCGCCCCTTCGACAAACTGATCGAGCGGCAAGAGCTCACGGGATACCCTCTCCAAAACATCATCAGCAATTTTCCCCTCCTTGACGAGCTGCCTCCCCGCTTCTCGTGCTGCCGTATATACCTCTTGAATAGCATCAGGCATCAGCTTTTCGGCGTAGAGGAGGAATTCGCCCTCCGGCCTGAGAAGGGCACCGAGATAGTCAACTTCCATGTGCAGTGCGATTACTCTGAAATGTGCGACCAGCTCCTTGAAATTATCCAGTCCGTGAAAACCGCAGTTGGATATGAGCACCATCCCCCTTGTCTTTTTCTCATGTCGTGAAGGGTGAGAACAGTAGTTGTCTTGAACTTCGATGAAGGGTAGTGCCTCCGGTATGATGCGGTCGAGAAAGAGTTTCAGTTGTGCGGTCATACCGAATACGTAGAGTGGCGTTGCATAGACGACGATATCAGCATTTCTCCATTGCTCGATAAGCGCCGCGGCATCATCCTTCTGAACGCAGATACCGGGACTCTCGAACCAGCACTTATAGCAACCGAGGCATGGATTGATCTTTTTCCCCTGGAGATAGACGACTTCCGTTTCAGCACCGGCTTCTCGTGCTCCCTCCAGAAAGGGCTGCAGAATTCGCTCGGTATTCCCCTTTCCCTTGCGTGGACTCGCGTTGAGTGCGAAAATCTTCATTGTCGGCTCCTCATACGAATTGTGCTCATACAACCGGGAGTGCAAGTAAGTGCATCGAATATGGTTGTTACGGGAGTATATTAATACCCGCTTGGTATTGTCAAGAAGAGTATTAACAGGTGCACCCTTTGATTATTGCTGCCCTTCGTATACTTTTTCTTCTCGTAATGCCTCTACCGTGTTTTTGATTATGCGGACATTCATGCCGGTTAATAAATCATTGACAGAAAGTTCAGTATTGACTAGTGACATATATATATTGCGAAAGGAGAAAAGATGTATGAGTCAATATTACGATTACAAGGTTGCAGTATTACAGTGCGCGCAGTGGCTCTCCGAGCATGAATTTTTCGGAAGTGTTACCGGAACAGGCGGTAATGTTTCAACGCGTGTTACCGATACTCGTATCGCGATAACACCTTCCACCATGGCGTATAGTGAGCTTACCCCTGATGATATATGTATTATCGATTTTGATTTAAACCGGATTGAGGGAGAGTTCGATCCTTCTGTAGAATCAGGCATGCATCTTGGGGTTTATCGGAATCGTCCCGATGTGGGTGCGGTTGTTCATACGCATCAGACATTCGCGAGCGTCTTTGCAATAATCAATAAGCCGATTCCCGCCCTCTTCGATGAAATAACCTTCAATATCGGCTCCCGGGTCGATATCGTACCCTATGCTCTCTCCGGAAGCCCTGAACTCGTGGAACAGGTGGTCGGCAAACTGGATAACCGGTGCCACTGCTACATTATGCAAAATCACGGCGCTCTGTGTCTCGGGCAGACTATTGATAAGGCACGGCTCAATGCAGAATTACTGGAGAAGGCGGCTCGAATATACTATTACGCGCTGCTCTCGGGTGAAAAAATCCGGCTCTTACCGGATGATATTGTCAGCTTCATCTCTGACGTGAGGGAATCGCTGTACTTTCAAAAATCATGAAAAATGGATGAGCAGGTTAGGGGGTACTGTCAATGAATGAGCAGAAGAGCCATGATAATCAGTATATTGCTGTCTTTGACGTGGGAAAGACCAACAAAAAGCTTTTGATCTTTGATAGCTCATTTCAGATTGTCGCTTCAACCTATGCAACTTTTGATGCTTTTCAGGAAGATGCTCTCTTCTATGAATCTCTGCGGGAATCAGCCGCGTGGTTTCTGGAGAGCCTGAAAGAAATGGCTGCACAGTTTCCCATCGGGGCCGTGTCAGTTTCTGCGCACGGGGGAACCTTCGTCTGTCTCGATAATGCAGGCGAGCTAGCAATGCCGGTTCTTTCCTATACAAGCGATCCAGGTGAATTTTTTCATCAGCGCTTCCATCAGAATTTTGGTGATGCAGATGAACTACATCTCACGTTAAAAACCCCCTCAATGCCGGGTCTTGGTTGCATGGCCAAGGGAATTTATTTTGCACAAGAGAAATATCCCCAGGAATTTGAACGCACAGATATTATATTAAATCTCCCTCAGTACTACGGATATCTCCTGACGGGAAAGTATGGTGTTGAGAAGACCTATTTGGGAAGCCATACGTACCTGTGGGATTTTGACGGGCAGTGTTTTTCAGCTGTTGTTGATCAGCTCGGTATCAGAAATAAAATTCCACAGAACATCACCAACCCGTGGGATGTTCTTGGAACTGTTTCACCGGCCATTGCCAATCAGACCGGGCTCTCGGAGAAGACGCTGGTTACGGTTGGGATACACGATTCAAATGCTGCACTGCTGCCCTATCTCATTAAGGTCAGAGAGCCATTTACTCTAAACTCCACAGGTTCCGTCTGCGTCGCGATGCGTCCGGGTGGGAAAATCAGCATTACCCGTGAAGAGCTCGGCAAAGTTGTTTATTACAATCTGAGCGCCTTTTCAGATCCGGTGAAGACATCTATTTTTCTTGGCGGGATGGAATTTGACACCTATGCAGGTTTCCTGTTAAACCTTCATAACAATCGTCCCTTCCCTGCATTCGACAGAAAAGTATGTGAAAAGGTTCTTCTGGAGAAAAGACATTTCATAATACCATCTATCATACCCTTCGGCATGTTTCCCCAATCGAGCCCCAGGGTAATCGAGGGTGATAAGGAATTCTCTTTTGCTGATATTGCAGCGGGTAACTTTCCCCCGTTTTTTCACAATTTTGAATATGCATACGCGGTTTTAAGCATCTCGCAGGCAATTCAGAGCAAGGTCAGTCTTACCATCGTCGGTAATGAAAAGGGGGATATTATTTTTGTTGAAGGCGGGTTCCGAAAAAACGATTACTATATGGCAATGCTCTCAGCACTCCTCCCCGGTTCTAAGTTGTTCCTTACAAACCTTGAGGAGGCTTCAGCCTTCGGTGCTGCATTGCTGGGCAAGAGTGCTATTGAGGGGAAACATCCCCGAGAGATGGATGGCTCCTTTGAAATTGAGATCGAAATGATTCAACATGATATCGATGGAGTGCAGGAATACGAACGGTCATTCGGTGAATACATACTGTGAATAGGATTGTGTGAGAACAAATAGAGGGTATAACTGTTAAAACACCAGTATATTATATAATTTACCGTTCGCCCAGTGAATGAAAAAACGAATTTTTTAACGCCGTTCAATATTTTGCTGTTGACAATTTAGGTTAATTTTTTTCTGGTAAAGGGGAAAGGATTATTCTATGGATAAGTTCATCATTGATTTCATTCGCGAGCATCAAACCCTCGTCCATAACGTGATAGAAATTGGTGCTCTTATCGCTGCCTGGGTTCTTCTCAGCGGAGCAATACGCTTCGGTATTGCCATCTGGAGAAGAAAAAAGGGCATCTATCCGCCAGCAGCGAGCCAGATGGAAGATCACTAAGACCGGTATCACAAAAGCTGCAAGCCTGCCCCTCTCTTTCGGGGGAGCAGCTCAACATGAGCGAGGCCTCTCTTTTCCGGAAGGTGTGCGGTGCTTCTCTTTCACTCTCTCATGTCTTTCATCGCCTTCAGGACATCTCTCAGTTTCTTCAGCTCTTCACCGTATTGCGCCCAGTCTCCCGCTCTCAAAGCTCCATTAGCATTCTGGAAATGAAGATACGCTCTATTGGCATACTCCCTGAAGCGAGTGGTGATATCTCTATCGGTTGTAGCGGATTCCATTTCGTAAGTTCTCTCAAAGAAGAGCTTCTCGATCGACGCATTCAGGTTCTCCTCCATGACCAGCCGTTCTGCGAAAGAAACAATTACTCGCTTCAGCTCCGGCATTTCGCTTGATTCAGCTTTTAAGTAGAGCGGCTCAATAAAGATGAGGGATTCCTCGATGGGAATGACGAGCATATTGCCTCTGATAACATTGGAACCCTTTTGTCCCCAGAGGGTCAGCTGCTGTGATATCACCGCATCCTGATTTATACGAGCTTCAATTTGCATGGGGCCAAAGCTTAATTTTTCCTTCGGAAGATTGTACAATATAATTTCGCCGTAATTCGGCGGATCGCATTTTGCTGTCATGAATGCTATCATGTTATCCTTCTTGATCGGGGTGAAGGGCATGATCAGTATGAACTCGCTCTGTGCTTCATCAGGCAGCGTGGTTACCAGATAATAACTGTGAATATCCTCTTCGGAACTATCGTATATCTGCTTGGGAATATCCCAGGCGTCCTCATTATTATAGAAAACATTCACATTGTCCATATGATATCTGAGCAGAATGCGACATTGAATGTTGAAAATAGTTTCAGGATATCGTATGTGTTTCTTGAGATTCTCCGGCATCGCCGACATGTCTTTAAAAAATCCTTCAAAGATGTTCGAATACGTTTGTATAATAGGATCATTTTTATCAGAGATGTAGTAATTGATGGATCCATTATAGGCATCGATAACAACCTTTACGGAATTCCTGATATAATTTATCTCTGTATTCCCTGCATCTATGGGGGTCGAGTAGGGGAAATTGCTGGAGGTCGTATAGGCGTCTATGATCCAGTACAGCTTCCCCTCTGAGAGGACGATGTAGGGATCGCTGTCGAACTCAAGGAAGGGTGAAAGATTTCTTACCAGCTCAACGATGTTTCTTCTGAAGAGAAAGCGACTCTCCGCGGTAATGCTCTTCGAGATGAGGATGTTGATATCGTTGAATGTTACAGCGAGAAGGAGCCGTCTCAGGAATGAATTCATCTCTATGCCACCCTTGCCGCGATAACGGTTA